>NZ_JARVHC010000001.1:0-7500 GCF_040459995.1 Bacillus cereus group sp. MG9
TTGGAAAATATCTCTGATTTATGGAATAGTGCCTTAAAAGAATTAGAAAAAAAGGTAAGCAAGCCAAGTTATGAAACCTGGTTAAAATCAACAACTGCTCATAACTTAAAAAAAGATGTATTAACTATTACAGCTCCAAATGAATTCGCTCGTGACTGGCTAGAATCTCATTATTCGGAACTAATCTCCGAAACACTTTATGATTTAACAGGGGCAAAACTAGCTATTCGTTTTATCATTCCCCAAAGTCAGGCAGAAGAGGATATAGATCTCCCTTCTGTTAAGCAAAAACACGCACATGATGAGTCTAATCACTTACCACAGAGTATGTTAAACCCAAAATATACATTTGATACATTTGTTATTGGCTCTGGTAATCGTTTTGCACATGCTGCTTCTTTAGCTGTAGCTGAAGCACCAGCTAAAGCCTATAATCCGCTCTTTATTTATGGGGGCGTTGGACTTGGAAAAACACATTTAATGCACGCAATTGGGCATTATGTAATTGAACACAACCCAAATGCAAAAGTTGTATATTTATCATCTGAAAAATTTACAAATGAATTTATTAATTCAATTCGTGATAATAAAGCTGTCGATTTTCGTAATAAATATCGTAATGTAGATGTCTTATTGATAGATGATATTCAATTTCTTGCTGGAAAAGAACAAACACAGGAAGAGTTTTTCCATACATTTAATGCGTTACATGAAGAAAGTAAACAAATTGTGATTTCAAGCGATAGACCACCAAAAGAAATCCCAACTTTAGAAGATCGCCTTCGTTCTCGCTTTGAATGGGGGTTAATTACGGACATTACGCCACCAGATTTAGAAACTAGAATCGCAATTTTACGTAAAAAAGCAAAAGCAGAAGGTCTTGATATACCAAATGAAGTTATGCTTTATATCGCAAATCAAATCGATTCAAATATTCGTGAACTAGAGGGTGCACTTATTCGAGTTGTAGCTTATTCATCTTTAATTAATAAAGATATGAATGCTGATTTAGCGGCTGAAGCGCTTAAAAATATTATTCCAAACTCTATACCTAGAATTATTTCTATTTCTGATATTCAAAAGGCTGTTGGGGGCGTCTATCAAGTAAAATTAGAAGATTTCAAAGCAAAAAAACGGACAAAATCCGTTGCATTCCCTCGCCAAATTGCGATGTATTTATCACGTGAACTTACGGACTCATCTTTGCCAAAAATAGGTGAAGAATTTGGTGGCCGCGATCATACAACAGTAATCCATGCTCACGAAAAAATTTCGAAGCTATTAAAAACGGATACTCAATTACAAAAACACGTTGAAGAAGTTAAGGATATTTTAAAATAGTAGTAGCTGAATAGTGTGAATAACTTAGCTTATTTTACGCACAGTCTATCCACATGTAGATAGACTGTTTTTACATCTTTAAACAGGGTTATCCACATATCCACAAGCCCTAGTACTATTACTACTACTTTTATATCTTTATTAAATAAATAAAATCTTATACTTACCGGAGGTTTTTCGTTATGCGTTTTACAATACAAAAAGACTATCTTGTAAGAAGTGTACAAGATGTAATGAAGGCAGTTTCTTCTCGTACAACAATTCCAATTCTTACAGGGATTAAAGTTGTAGCAACTGAAGAAGGAGTTACTTTAACAGGTAGTGATGCAGACATCTCTATCGAATCATTTATCCCAGTCGAAGATGCTGGAAAAGAAATTGTGGAAATTAAACAATCAGGAAGTATTATTTTACAAGCAAAATATTTTAGTGAGATCGTAAAAAAATTACCTAAAGAAACTGTCGAGATTTCTGTGGAAAATCATTTTATGACAAAAATAAAATCTGGAAAATCAGAGTTCAACTTAAATGGTTTAGATGCTGCTGAATATCCGTTATTACCACAAATCGAAGAACATCATGTATTTAAGATTCCAACAGATTTACTAAAGCACATGATTCGTCAAACAGTATTTGCAGTTTCAAGTTCTGAAACAAGACCGATCTTGACAGGTGTAAACTGGAAGGTATATAACAGCGAGCTAACTTGTATTGCAACAGATAGTCACAGACTAGCACTTCGTAAAGCAAAAATCGAAGGGTATAATATTGCCGATGAATTTCAAGCGAATGTCGTTATTCCTGGTAAGAGCTTAAGTGAATTAAGTAAAATTCTAGATGAATCTGAAGAAATGGTAGATATCGTTATTACGGAGTATCAAGTATTATTCCGTACAAAACATTTATTATTCTTCTCAAGATTATTAGAAGGAAATTATCCAGATACAACGCGTTTAATTCCAGCTGAAAGTAAAACTGATATATTTGTAAATACAAAAGAATTTTTACAAGCGATTGATCGTGCGTCGCTGTTAGCAAGAGATGGTCGTAACAACGTTGTTAAATTATCGACATTAGAACAACAGATGTTAGAGATTTCTTCGAATGCACCAGAAATCGGAAAAGTAGTAGAAGAGGTTCAATGTGAAAATGTAGATGGAGAAGAATTAAAAATATCTTTTAGTGCAAAATATATGATGGACGCATTAAAGGCTTTAGACAGTACAGAAATTAAAGTTAGTTTTACTGGAGCGATGAGACCGTTTTTAATTCGCACAGTAAATGATAATTCCATTATCCAATTAATTTTACCAGTCCGTACTTACTAAGTAAGGATTAAGGGTTGCTAGTGTAAAGGTACTAGTGACCCTTATTTGATTTGTGGGGTATTACTTTCCTAATGCTAGTTTATTTAGTACAATGAAAGAATGAACACTTTCAGAAAGTGAGCGATTTTATGAAACTTATTAAGATTTCAACAGAATACATTACACTAGGACAATTTTTAAAGTTAGCTGATGTAATTGATACAGGTGGCGCTGTGAAATGGTTCTTACAAGAATATGAAGTATACGTGAATCAAGAACTTGAAAAT
This sequence comes from Bacillus cereus group sp. MG9, assembly GCF_040459995.1. Classification (NCBI taxonomy): domain Bacteria; kingdom Bacillati; phylum Bacillota; class Bacilli; order Caryophanales; family Bacillaceae; genus Bacillus; species Bacillus cereus group sp. MG9. The sequence goes on from NZ_JARVHC010000001.1 coordinate 2,936, forward strand.
AGAAGAGGCCGAAAGTTATATGCAAATGATATTGTTGAAATTCCGGGAAGCGGAACTTTCCAAGTTCAGGCATAAAGGGGGATCCCTTTGTTTATTACAGAAATACAATTAAAAAACTATCGCAATTATGAGCATTTAGAGCTTTCCTTTGAGGATAAAGTCAATGTAATTATTGGTGAAAATGCGCAAGGGAAAACGAATCTGATGGAAGCTATTTATGTATTGGCGATGGCGAAATCTCATAGAACTTCGAACGATCGTGAACTCATTCGTTGGGATGAGGATTATGGTAATATAAAAGGTAGATTACAAAGGCGAAATAGTTCAATATCCTTAGAATTAAATATTTCAAAAAAAGGTAAAAAGGCAAAGTTAAATCAGTTAGAACAACAAAAATTGAGCCAGTATATTGGTGAAATGAATGTTGTTATGTTTGCCCCAGAAGATTTAAATCTTGTAAAAGGAAGCCCTCAAGTACGAAGACGCTTTTTGGATATGGAACTTGGACAAATAGCTCCGGTCTATTTGTATGAATTAAGTCAATATCAAAAGGTACTCACGCAACGAAATCATTTACTTAAGAAGATGCAAGGGAATAGTAAAAATGAGGAAACGATGTTGGATGTATTTACACTTCAACTTATTGAGCATGGTGCAAAAATTTTGCGAAAACGTTTTGAGTTTTTGCATTTACTACAAGAATGGGCTGCTCCAATTCATCGCGGAATTAGTAGGGGATTAGAGGAGTTAGAAATCGTTTATAAACCAAGTGTAGATGTATCAGAATCAATGGATTTGTCGAAAATAAAAGAAGTATACTATGAAAGTTTTCAATCTGTGAAACAACGTGAAATTTTTCGGGGTACAACTTTACTTGGTCCTCATCGTGATGATTTACAATTCTTCGTTAATAGTAAAAATGTTCAAGTCTTTGGTTCACAAGGACAACAACGAACAACCGCACTATCCCTAAAATTGGCTGAAATTGAATTGATATACTCAGAGGTTAAGGAATATCCAATTCTTTTACTAGATGATGTGTTATCAGAATTAGATGATTATCGTCAATCGCATCTGCTAAATACAATTCAAGGAAAAGTACAAACCTTTGTGACAACGACGAGTGTCGAGGGAATTGAACATGAAACATTGAAAGAAGCGAAAACAATTCATGTAACGAACGGCACGGTAGATTGTGAAATAGACAGAAAATAATTTCTGTTTAAATGGAAAAGTAGGTGATCTTTGTGTCAATGGAACAAAAGCAAATACAGGAAAATGCATATGATGAAAGTCAGATTCAGGTGTTAGAAGGACTGGAGGCAGTTCGAAAGCGTCCTGGTATGTATATCGGTTCTACAAGTGGAAAAGGTCTTCATCACCTCGTGTGGGAAATTGTTGATAACAGTATTGATGAAGCTTTAGCAGGATATTGTGATGAAATTAATGTCAGTATTGAAGAAGATAATAGTATTGTTGTAACAGATGATGGTCGTGGTATCCCTGTTGGTATACAAGAAAAAATGGGACGTCCTGCTGTAGAAGTTATTATGACGGTACTCCATGCCGGTGGTAAATTTGGCGGTGGTGGTTATAAAGTTTCTGGTGGTTTGCATGGTGTAGGTGCATCTGTTGTAAATGCTTTATCAACAGAATTAGAGGTATTTGTACATCGAGATGGAAAAATACACTATCAAAAATATGAACGTGGGATCCCGGCTGCGGATTTAAAAGTAATAGGTGAAACTGATCGTACAGGAACGATCACACGCTTTAAGCCAGATTCAGAAATTTTTACAGAGACGACAGAATACGAATTTGATACATTAGCGACTCGTATGCGTGAGTTGGCGTTTTTAAATCGTAATATTAAATTAACAATTGAAGATAAGCGTGAACATAAGCAAAAGAAAGAATTCCATTATGAAGGTGGAATTAAATCATATGTTGAACATTTAAATCGTTCAAAACAACCGATTCATGAAGAACCTGTATATGTTGACGGTTCAAAAGATGGGATTCAGGTTGAGGTTGCTCTTCAATATAACGAAGGCTATACAAATCATATTTATTCATTTACAAATAATATTCATACGTATGAAGGCGGTACACATGAGGTAGGTTTTAAGACTGCTCTAACACGTGTAATTAACGATTATGGTCGTAAAAATAATATTTTAAAAGATGCGGATAGTAATTTAACTGGTGAAGATGTTCGTGAAGGCTTAACAGCAATCGTGTCAATTAAGCATCCAAATCCACAATTTGAAGGACAAACAAAGACGAAACTTGGAAATAGTGAAGCGAGAACGATTACAGAGTCTGTATTCTCAGAGGCGTTTGAAAAGTTCTTACTAGAAAATCCCAATGTTGCACGTAAAATTATAGATAAAGGGACTATGGCAGCACGTGCACGTGTAGCGGCTAAAAAGGCTCGTGAACTAACGCGCCGAAAGAGTGCTCTAGAAGTTTCAAGTTTACCAGGGAAGCTAGCCGATTGTTCTTCTAAAGATCCAGCAATTAGCGAAATTTATATCGTGGAGGGTGACTCTGCGGGCGGATCTGCAAAACAAGGACGCGATCGTCATTTTCAAGCGATTTTACCACTGAAGGGTAAAATTATTAACGTTGAAAAGGCACGTTTAGATAAGATTTTATCAAATGATGAAGTTCGTACAATTATTACAGCAATTGGTACAAATATTGGTGGGGATTTTGCTATTGAAAAAGCTCGCTATCATAAAGTTATTATTATGACAGATGCCGATGTTGATGGTGCACATATTCGTACCCTATTATTAACGTTCTTCTATCGTTATATGCGTCAAATCATTGAGTGTGGATATATATATATCGCACAGCCACCGTTGTTTAAAGTACAACAAGGTAAAAAAATTCAATATGCTTATAACAATAAAGAACTTGAAAAAATACTAGCTGAATTACCAGCTCAACCTAAGCCTGGGATTCAGCGTTATAAAGGTCTAGGGGAAATGAATCCAACTCAGCTGTGGGAGACGACAATGGACCCAGAAGTACGTTCGTTACTTCAAGTTTCCCTTCAAGATGCAATTGAAGCGGATGAAACATTTGAAATTTTGATGGGTGATAAAGTAGAGCCGCGTCGTAACTTTATCCAAGAAAATGCAAAATACGTGAAAAACCTTGATATTTAAGTGAGTAATGACAGGAATCTAAGTATTCCTGTCTTCTACATATAAATCAATGTATGTGTAACGGAAATGTAAGAGGAGGTGCTCGTTGATGTCAGACAATCAACAACAAGCACGAATTCGAGAAATTAATATTAGTCATGAAATGCGTACCTCATTTTTAGATTACGCAATGAGTGTTATCGTGTCTCGTGCATTACCAGATGTTCGTGATGGATTAAAACCAGTTCATCGTAGGGTTTTATATGCGATGAATGATTTAGGAATTACAGCTGATAAAGCATATAAGAAGTCGGCGCGTATTGTCGGCGAAGTAATTGGTAAGTATCACCCGCACGGTGATTCAGCTGTTTATGAAACAATGGTACGTATGGCACAAGATTTTAGTCAACGTTACATGCTTGTTGATGGACATGGTAATTTCGGTTCTGTTGATGGAGATTCAGCGGCAGCAATGCGTTATACAGAAGCAAGAATGTCTAAGATTTCTATGGAATTAATACGCGATATTACAAAGAATACAATTGATTATCAAGATAACTACGATGGTTCTGAAAGAGAGCCAGTTGTATTACCAGCGCGTTTCCCTAACTTATTAGTCAATGGTACGACGGGTATTGCGGTTGGTATGGCAACAAACATTCCACCGCATCAACTTGGGGAAGTAATTGATGGTGTGTTGGCATTAAGTCATAACCCTGATATCACTATCGCGGAATTAATGGAATATATTCCTGGACCAGACTTCCCAACTTCAGGTTTAATCTTAGGGCGAAGTGGAATTCGAAGAGCTTACGAAACAGGTCGCGGTTCTATTATACTTCGTGCTAAAGTTGAAATTGAAGAGAGAGCAAATGGTAAACAAACTATTATCGTAACAGAACTACCTTATCAAGTTAATAAGGCGCGATTAATTGAAAAGATCGCAGAACTAGTTCGTGATAAGAAAATTGAAGGTATTACAGATTTACGTGATGAATCAGATCGAAATGGTATGCGTATTGTTATGGAAGTACGTCGTGATGCCAATGCCAATGTACTATTAAATAATCTATATAAACATACAGCACTCCAAACAAGTTTCGGTATTAATATGTTGTCTCTTGTAAATGGAGAGCCACAAGTCTTAAATTTAAAACAAAATCTATATTATTATTTAGAGCATCAAAAGGTAGTGATTCGTAGACGTACTGCTTATGAATTAGAGAAAGCAGAAGCGCGTGCTCATATTTTAGAAGGCTTACGAATTGCTTTAGATCATCTTGATGAAGTTATTACTTTAATCCGTAGTTCAAAAACAGCTGATATTGCAAAACAAGGTTTAATGGAACGTTTCGGCTTAAGTGAGAAACAAGCGCAAGCGATTTTAGATATGCGTTTGCAACGTTTAAC
>NZ_JARVHC010000001.1:12500-80000 GCF_040459995.1 Bacillus cereus group sp. MG9
CCGACACAGGTAGGCGAGGAGAGAATCCTAAGGTGTGCGAGAGAACTCTGGTTAAGGAACTCGGCAAAATGACCCCGTAACTTCGGGAGAAGGGGTGCTTTCTTAACGGAAAGCCGCAGTGAATAGGCCCAAGCGACTGTTTAGCAAAAACACAGGTCTCTGCGAAGCCGTAAGGCGAAGTATAGGGGCTGACACCTGCCCGGTGCTGGAAGGTTAAGGAGAGGGGTTAGCGTAAGCGAAGCTCTGAACTGAAGCCCCAGTAAACGGCGGCCGTAACTATAACGGTCCTAAGGTAGCGAAATTCCTTGTCGGGTAAGTTCCGACCCGCACGAAAGGTGTAACGATTTGGGCACTGTCTCAACCAGAGACTCGGTGAAATTATAGTACCTGTGAAGATGCAGGTTACCCGCGACAGGACGGAAAGACCCCGTGGAGCTTTACTGTAGCCTGATATTGAATTTTGGTACAGTTTGTACAGGATAGGCGGGAGCCATTGAAACCGGAGCGCTAGCTTCGGTGGAGGCGCTGGTGGGATACCGCCCTGACTGTATTGAAATTCTAACCTACGGGTCTCATCGACCCGGGAGACAGTGTCAGGTGGGCAGTTTGACTGGGGCGGTCGCCTCCTAAAGTGTAACGGAGGCGCCCAAAGGTTCCCTCAGAATGGTTGGAAATCATTCGTAGAGTGCAAAGGCATAAGGGAGCTTGACTGCGAGACCTACAAGTCGAGCAGGGACGAAAGTCGGGCTTAGTGATCCGGTGGTTCCGCATGGAAGGGCCATCGCTCAACGGATAAAAGCTACCCCGGGGATAACAGGCTTATCTCCCCCAAGAGTCCACATCGACGGGGAGGTTTGGCACCTCGATGTCGGCTCATCGCATCCTGGGGCTGTAGTCGGTCCCAAGGGTTGGGCTGTTCGCCCATTAAAGCGGTACGCGAGCTGGGTTCAGAACGTCGTGAGACAGTTCGGTCCCTATCCGTCGTGGGCGCAGGAAATTTGAGAGGAGCTGTCCTTAGTACGAGAGGACCGGGATGGACGCACCGCTGGTGTACCAGTTGTTCTGCCAAGGGCATAGCTGGGTAGCTATGTGCGGAAGGGATAAGTGCTGAAAGCATCTAAGCATGAAGCCCCCCTCAAGATGAGATTTCCCATAGCGTAAGCTAGTAAGATCCCTGAAAGATGATCAGGTTGATAGGTTCGAGGTGGAAGCATGGTGACATGTGGAGCTGACGAATACTAATAGATCGAGGACTTAACCATATAATATGAAGCAAATGTTATCTAGTTTTGAAGGAATATACCTTCATAGTTTGGTGATGATGGCAGAGAGGTCACACCCGTTCCCATACCGAACACGGAAGTTAAGCTCTCTAGCGCCGATGGTAGTTGGGACCTTGTCCCTGTGAGAGTAGGACGTCGCCAAGCAAGATAAAAACACGAGTCATTTGACTCGTGTTTTTTTATTTCCCATGAAATAGGTTGGATTCCGTTAGTAAAAATGCTGAAATATAGTAAGGGATTTTTTGAGCAGAAATATTGAGAAATTGATAAATAAACGGATAATCTTCAGATCCATAACTTCCAAGTAAGTCATACCACCAATCCGTTTCATACCTAGAAATCATACTTAAATTATAGAGTAATAAATAATGAACAAGAAGCTCAGGCAACACTGGCTTAGAGTTTCTAGGGTCAGTCGTAAGTGGTAAATAATAAGTGTCAGTAAGATGCTCATAGTATAAAGGTGTACTATACATAGGATTCCATGATTGAATAGGTGCCGAAAAAAACAAATTTAATTCATTATTTTTCTCAGGTACGTGTTGTATTGATAAATGCTTACAAGTTGTTTCGATGTAACGAGAAAATCGCTCTTTAGTCATATGTAGTCGATCTAATATATTGACTGAAAAGGAGAGCTCATTTTTATTTGTTGAATCGATCTTATATAAAGTTGATACTTTTTGACTATAGCGCAACAAATTTTGTAATTCAGGAATATTCCCCATTAGCTCTAACATATTAAACTTCTCCGCTTCTAAGTGTTTCATGTGAAACAGTTGTTCTGCAACGTGAGTAAACAATCCGTTTTTCTGTATTTTCACCTCATCTTCTAAAAATTGATACCCCTGTTTTTTCCGTTTACGAGTCGTAACGCCATGAGCTAAAACAGTAGTTGATTCTGGGTAGTTAGGATCAATAGTTAACAAGCAAGCTTTAAACAGTTGGCTAATTCCATAAAATAACAACATCGGCTGAATCGAAAAGGGGGCCACCTTATATAATTCATAATAATTTTTCCCGTGTTCTAAGTAGTAAATAAAGGGATAACAGTTTTCAAAACTTTTTTTTTCAGCATCTTGTATGGAGGATTTTTCATAACAACGGGCAAGATAACGTTGTACATTTTGAGATGAAAAAAAGAAACTTAATTGCTGCCAAGTACAATGTGTTTGATGCATATATTACGCTCCTTTTATTGTCTGAAAATTCTAACATATATATACGTCCTTGACAGTATTTTAACCAATTGATAAGCTACTAATAATAATTTCTGGTATCATGGGGGGAACAATTATGTGGGAATCTAAATTTGTTAAAGAAGGTTTGACTTTTGATGATGTATTACTTGTACCAGCGAGGTCAGATATATTACCAAGAGAAGTAAGTGTTAAAACAGTTTTATCTGAAAGCTTACAGCTAAACATCCCGTTAATTAGTGCAGGAATGGATACAGTAACAGAAGCTGACATGGCTATTGCAATGGCTCGCCAAGGCGGTTTAGGAATTATTCATAAGAATATGTCTATTGAGCAACAAGCAGAGCAAGTTGATAAAGTAAAGCGCTCTGAAAGCGGCGTTATTTCAGATCCTTTCTTCTTAACTCCAGAACATCAAGTATATGATGCAGAACATCTTATGGGAAAATATCGTATCTCAGGTGTACCAGTTGTAAATAATTTAGATGAGCGAAAATTAGTTGGTATTATTACAAACCGTGATATGCGTTTCATCCAAGACTACTCAATCAAAATTTCTGACGTAATGACAAAAGAACAGTTAATTACAGCTCCAGTTGGTACTACACTGGAAGAAGCTGAAAAAATCCTACAAAAGTATAAAATTGAAAAGCTCCCTCTTGTTGATAATAACGGTGTATTACAAGGGCTTATTACAATAAAAGATATTGAAAAAGTAATTGAATTCCCAAACTCTGCTAAAGATAAGCAAGGACGCTTATTAGTTGGAGCAGCTGTTGGTGTAACGGCTGATGCTATGCTTCGTATCGATGCATTAGTAAAAGCTAGCGTAGATGCAATTGTACTTGATACAGCTCATGGGCATTCTAAAGGTGTTATTGAAAAAGTAAAAGAAGTTCGTGCGAAATATCCAGCACTAAATATTATCGCTGGAAATGTTGCTACAGCTGAAGCAACGAAAGCATTAATTGAGGCTGGTGCAAACGTAGTTAAAGTTGGTATTGGACCAGGTTCTATTTGTACAACGCGTGTTGTAGCTGGTGTTGGTGTACCACAATTAACAGCAGTTTATGATTGTGCAACAGAAGCTCGTAAACACGGTATTCCAGTTATTGCTGATGGCGGTGTTAAGTACTCTGGTGATATGGTTAAAGCTTTAGCAGCAGGAGCACACGTTGTTATGCTAGGCAGTATGTTTGCTGGTGTTGCTGAAAGCCCTGGAGAAACTGAAATTTACCAAGGTCGCCAATTTAAAGTATATCGTGGTATGGGTTCTGTTGGAGCGATGGAAAAAGGAAGTAAAGATCGTTACTTCCAAGAAGGAAACAAAAAACTTGTTCCTGAAGGTATTGAAGGACGCGTACCATATAAAGGACCTTTAGCAGATACAGTTCATCAATTAGTTGGTGGATTACGTGCAGGTATGGGATATTGCGGAGCGCAGAATTTAGAATTCTTACGTGAGAATGCACAGTTCATTCGTATGTCAGGTGCAGGTTTACGTGAAAGCCATCCTCATCACGTACAGATTACAAAAGAGGCTCCAAACTACTCATTGTAATGTCTTATATACAAATAGACAGAGATTTGATATCTCTGTCTATTTTTTTTTGATTATGTTAGAATAACGGTTATGTGAGTACATAGATATTGGGGGTAGCAAAAGTGAAAGGTATGTTTTGCAAAAGATTCATTGCGTTGGTAACAGTGCTTACAATAGCTTGTAGCATGCTTGTACCATATAGCAATGCATCAGCAGAAACAGGAGCCGCTTTAAACATTGAAGCAGGTGCGGCAATTTTAGTAGAAGCGAATTCTGGGAAGATTTTATATCAAAAAAATGCAGATGAGTTATTATCAATCGCTAGTATGACAAAAATGATGAGTGAATACCTAGTGAACGAGGCTATTGCGAAAGGGAAACTAAAATGGGATCAAAAAGTTAAGGTTTCCGAATATGCGTATAACATTTCGCAAGATCGTTCATTATCGAATGTGCCTCTACGAAATGGTGAATCTTATACAGTAAAAGAGCTATACGAAGCAATGGCAATTTATTCTGCTAATGGTGCAACGATAGCGTTAGCTGAAGCAGTTGCTGGAAAAGAAGTAGACTTTGTAAAAATGATGAATGATAAATCGAAAGAGTTTGGATTAAAAAATTATAAGTTTGTAAATTCTACGGGCTTAACGAACAAAGATTTAAAAGGACACCATCCTGAAGGGACAACTCCAGATGAAGAAAATAAAATGTCTGCGAGAGATGTAGCAATTTTAGCACAACGTCTTATTCAAGATTTCCCTAAAACATTAGACATAGCAAAAATTTCAAAAAAAGTATTCCGTGAAGGTACTCCGGATCGGATTGAAATGCCTAACTGGAACTGGATGTTAAAGGGGTTAATTAAGGAATACGAAGGCGTAGATGGTCTGAAAACAGGATCAACTCCAGAAGCAGGAGATTGTTTCACTGGTACGATTGAAAGAAATGGTATGCGTTTCATTTCTGTAGTTATTAAAACAAAATCTCACACGGCAAGATTTGATGAGACAAAGAAATTATATGATTATGGCTTTGCTAGCTTTGAAATGAAGAAAATGTATGAAAAAGGTTCTTCGGTTAAAGGAAGAGAAACAGTAAGAGTTGAAAATGCGAAAGATAAAGATGTGGCAGTTCAAACGAAGCAAGCTGTTTCACTTCCAGTGCCAAAGGGAAGTAAAGACGTTTATAAAACAGAATTTAAAGAAGGAAATAAGGGACAAGAGGCACCTATGAAAAAGGGAGTTACACTTGGCCAAATGGTTGTAACGTCTAAAGATAGTAATGATCCTGGATTTTTATCAGGAAAATCATTACAAGTAGACCTTGTAACAAAATCTGAAGTAGAAGAGGCAGGCTGGTTCACACGTTCTATGCGCGGAATTGGTTCTTTCTTTAGTGGTATGTGGAATAGTGCTGTTGATACAGTAAAAGGTTGGTTTTAAAAGCTCCTCATTGTAGGAGCTTTTTCTTATTCCTATTTTTCATACCGACTTTATGAAAAAGTAGTGGACAAGCATCAGATAGTTAGTGGTAGAATGTAAGAGTATTCTTAATTTTCTTCTTTAACGGGGGAAAGCAATTCACCTAGGGGGGTTTTTGTACATGACAAATGTAACAGGGACAGAACGTGTAAAACGTGGAATGGCAGAAATGCAAAAAGGCGGCGTTATTATGGACGTAGTTAACGCTGAGCAAGCAAGGATTGCAGAAGAGGCAGGCGCAGTTGCTGTTATGGCATTAGAGCGTGTACCTGCAGATATTCGTGCAGCAGGTGGCGTTTCTCGTATGGCAGATCCAACAATTGTTGAAGAAGTTATGGGTGCTGTATCAATTCCGGTTATGGCAAAATGTCGTATCGGTCACCTTGTAGAAGCACGTGTATTAGAATCATTAGGGGTAGACTATATCGATGAGAGTGAAGTATTGACTCCTGCTGATGAAGTATACCATTTAAATAAACGTGATTACACAGTTCCGTTTGTATGTGGTTGCCGCGATATCGGAGAAGCTGCACGTCGTATTGCAGAAGGTGCAGCTATGCTTCGTACAAAAGGTGAACCTGGAACAGGAAACATTGTAGAGGCAGTGCGTCATATGCGCCAAGTCAATGCAGAAATCCGTCAAGTTGCAAGTCTACGTGAAGATGAGTTAATGACATATGCAAAAAATACTGGTGCTCCTTATGAAGTACTACTTGAAATTAAACGCCTTGGTCGCCTGCCAGTTGTAAACTTTGCAGCAGGTGGTGTAGCAACACCAGCAGATGCAGCGTTAATGATGCAACTTGGTGCTGATGGTGTATTTGTTGGATCTGGTATCTTCAAATCAGAGAACCCAGAGAAATTTGCACGTGCAATCGTTGAAGCAACGACTCATTATGAAGATTACGAACTAATTGCAAGCCTTTCTAAAGGATTAGGTAACGCAATGAAAGGTATCGAAATTTCAACGTTATTACCAGAACAACGCATGCAAGAGCGTGGATGGTAATTAAAGGAGATCTTTAAAATGGTGAAAATCGGTGTACTAGGTCTTCAAGGTGCAGTTCGTGAGCATGTAAAATCAGTTGAGGCAAGTGGTGCAGAAGCTGTTGTTGTAAAGCGTATAGAGCAACTTGAAGAGATTGATGGTCTTATTTTACCAGGCGGTGAAAGTACAACAATGCGCCGTCTTATTGATAAGTATGCTTTCATGGAGCCTCTTCGTACATTTGCGAAGTCTGGTAAACCAATGTTTGGTACATGTGCAGGAATGATTCTTCTTGCGAAAACACTTATTGGCTATGAAGAAGCACATATTGGTGCTATGGATATTACGGTTGAGCGCAATGCGTTCGGACGCCAAAAAGATAGTTTTGAAGCTGCACTTTCAATTAAAGGTGTGGGAGAAGACTTTGTTGGTGTATTTATCCGTGCTCCGTATGTTGTAAATGTAGCTGATGATGTTGAAGTACTTTCTATGCATGGCGAGCGAATGGTAGCGGTAAGGCAAGGGCCGTTTTTAGCTGCTTCTTTCCATCCGGAATTAACGGATGATCATCGTGTAACAGCATACTTTGTAGAAATGGTAAAAGAAGCGAAAATGAAAAAAGTTGTATAAGTAACTTGCAACTTGTATAAGATTATAGTAAATTGATGATAACAATTTTATAAAATAAGCGTGTTGATAGGAAGTAGTAACAAATGTTGTTTCTTATAGAGAGTCGATGGTTGGTGGAAATCGATAGAAACAGTTTGTGAATCCATCCTGGAATGGAATGTGGAATATCTTTTGATTAGTAAACATTCCCGGTGAAGAGCCGTTATTTCTACTTGAGAGGAAAGCGGTAATGCTTTCAACTAGGGTGGCAACGCGGGTTAACTCCCGTCCCTTTGTATAGGGACGGGAGTTTTTTGTGTTTTATAAAATAAAAGGAGGAGTATATAATGCTTGATATTAAATTTTTACGTACGAATTTTGAAGAAGTAAAAGCAAAATTACAGCATAGAGGCGAAGATTTAACGGATTTTGGTCGCTTTGAAGAACTTGATACGAGAAGAAGAGAGCTACTTGTTCAAACAGAAGAACTAAAAAGTAAACGTAACGAAGTATCTCAACAAATTTCAGTATTAAAGCGTGAAAAGAAAGATGCGGAAGCTCTAATTCTAGAAATGCGTGAAGTTGGGGAAAAAGTAAAAGATCTCGATAATGAGCTTCGTACAGTTGAAGAAGATTTAGAAAGATTAATGCTATCTATCCCAAATATCCCTCATGAATCTGCCCCAATAGGTGAAACAGAGGATGATAACGTAGTAGCACGTACTTGGGGAGAAGTGAAAGAATTTACTTATGAGCCAAAACCACATTGGGACCTTGCTACTGATTTAGGGATTTTAGATTTTGAACGTGCTGGGAAAGTAACAGGAAGCCGATTTGTATTTTACAAAGGTGCTGGTGCAAGATTAGAACGTGCTTTGATTAGCTTTATGCTTGACCTTCATACTGATGAGCATGGATATGAGGAAGTATTGCCTCCTTATATGGTAAACCGTGCAAGTATGACAGGAACAGGACAACTTCCGAAGTTTGAAGAAGATGCATTCCGTATTGAAAGTGAAGATTATTTCCTAATCCCAACAGCTGAAGTACCTGTAACGAATATGCATCGTGATGAGATTGTGAGTAAAGAGCAATTGCCGATACGATATGCTGCGTTTAGCTCATGCTTCCGTTCTGAAGCAGGTTCAGCTGGTCGCGATACACGTGGTTTAATTCGCCAACACCAATTTAACAAAGTTGAACTTGTGAAGTTCGTGAAACCAGAAGATTCTTACGAAGAGTTAGAAAAATTAACAAATGATGCAGAGCGCGTGTTACAATTATTAGAGTTGCCATATCGCGTTATGAGCATGTGTACAGGAGATTTAGGATTTACAGCAGCGAAGAAATACGATATTGAAGTATGGATTCCAAGCTATGGTACATATCGTGAAATTTCTTCTTGTAGTAATTTTGAGGCATTCCAAGCGAGACGCGCGAATATCCGTTTCCGTCGTGAGCCAAATGGTAAACCGGAACATGTTCATACACTAAATGGATCTGGTCTTGCAATTGGACGTACAGTGGCAGCTATTTTAGAGAACTACCAACAAGAAGATGGTACAATTATAATTCCAGAAGTTCTTCGCCCTTATATGGGAGGAAAAACAGTTATTAAATAAGTTAAAACATTCATCGGTATGAGTGATTGGTAATTATGGACGTTGTCAGCAGTGTCATAAAGGAGAGGGGAAGTAAAATTTCCCTTTCCTCATAATTTATTATAGTAGGGTTGACTAACTGTTTTTCTTTTGATATTATATTTGATGTCAATATGGAGGTATACCCAAGTCTGGCTGAAGGGATCGGTCTTGAAAACCGACAGGCGGCGAGAGTCGCGCGGGGGTTCGAATCCCTCTACCTCCTCCAGATATAATTGACAACAGCGCATATAAGTGGAGATTGGAGAACTCGTTACCAACACGTAACGAGTTTTTATTTTAAAACCAATCATAAAGTATGATGTAAGGATATAGTGTCCTTATTACACACTCATATTCCGATGATTATCTTCATAGATATGAAAGGAGTTAACATGGATCTTATTATACAAACGTTTCCTTTAGATGGAAAAACTTTATATTATGTACAATGTCCTGTCTGTAAGAACAATAGAATTTTAAACAGTGGTGCAAATGTGTCGCGCATTATAAGTGATGATACATTCCGTAAACTTTGTGGTTGCACTTGTGATGTAAAACAGGTTGCAAAAAAAGTAGAGGTACCAAAAGAAGCTGAAAAACCAGCTGTGCAAAAAGAAGTAACTCCAAAACGTACAGGGAAATTACTAACAGCAGTAATTAATGGAAAAGAATTGACTGTTAAAGAGATTGCTGAAACATATGATATTAGTACGAGTACTGTTCGTCAGCGTATTAATGCTGGAAAGCCAGAGAGTGAAATTATTGCTCCGACAAAAAAGAAAAAGTAATTTCATAGGAAAACCCGTGCATATGCACGGGTTTTTTATTTTACAAGTTTACGTGTTTGTTTTAAAAAATGTCCAATTTTTTTAATGATTGGTTCGATTGAATCGCCATCTTTTAAAATATCGTATTCATTAATGTTTAATCGTAAAACAGGGCATGAATTAAAGTTATTAATCCAGTTATCGTAACGTCCATGCATCTCTTTCCAATATTCAATTGGTGTTTGCTGCTCCATGGGACGTCCTCGTTCTTGAATACGATCGACAATATCATCAAAAGAACCTTCTAGGTAAATTAATAAGTCTGGATGAGGGAAGTAAGGAGTCATGACCATAGCATCAAATAACCCTTTGTATGTCTCATAATCAGTTTCAGTCATTGTACCCTTTTCGTAATGCATTTTTGCGAAAATACCAGTGTCCTCATAGATAGAACGGTCTTGAACAAAACCGCCACCATATTCGAAAATTCTTTTTTGTTCTTTAAATCGTTCTGCTAAAAAGTACACTTGTAAGTGAAAGCTCCAGCGGGTGAAATCAGCATAGAACTTGTCCAAATATGGGTTGGAATCTACTTTTTCAAAAGATGTACGATAACCTAAAGCGTTAGCCAATGCAGTTGTCATAGTTGATTTACCGACACCTACTGTTCCAGCAATAGTGATAACTGCATCATTTGGTATATCATATTTTTGCCTTAAATTCATTGTTATTTCGACTCCTTCAAGAGAGTATTTTGAAGAGCTGATAAGATGACATTTAAATCATCAGGATTTCTTACAAAATCCATATCGTCTCCATTAAATTTCAATACTGGAATATCTGGATGGTCCTTTTTGAAAGCATCCATTGCTGTTTCGTAATCTTTTGTAAGCTGTAGCAAGTAATTTGGATCCATATTTTTTTCGAATTCTCTTCCGCGCATGGCAATTCGTTTTTGTAATGTTTCTAGGCTCGCTGTTAAATAAACGATGACATTTGGCACAGGCATATCTTGCGTAAGAATGCGATAAATTTGCATGTACTTGTCATATTGAGAATCTTTTAATGTACGGGATGCAAAAATTAAATTTTTAAATATATGATAATCTGCTACTACAGGCTTTCTTTGATTCAAATACTTTATGTTAATATCCTCTAGTTGTTTGTATCTATTACAAAGAAAGAACATCTCTGTTTGAAAACTCCATTCGTCGATGTCTTCGTAGAATTTTCCTAAAAAAGGATTTTCATCAACAATCTCTTTTAGTAAGTGGAGTTGCATGTGAGTTGAAAGTTCCTTCGCAAGTGAAGTTTTTCCAACACCAATTGGTCCTTCAACCGTGATAAATGGTACTCCGGTCACGCTGTTTCCTCCTTTCAATCAGTGATTTACCGTGACTACTAAAAACACAAAACAGAATTATTGTAGCACAAGAGGGGGGCGAGCGGACTAATTTGATATAAAAAGTTAGAAAATAGATATGTATTAATTAAATTTTATTTGGGATGACGGTACAATATTTGCCTTTAATGTGGCTTCCATTATTTTTAAAGCATGTTCATTATCTTGCTCGTTATTAGAAGCGATGCAATCCCGTGGTACATAAAGTGTATAATTTCTCATATGGGCATCATTAGCTGTAAAAAGGATGCATATGTTCCCGGCAATTCCTGTTAAAATGAGATTTTCGATTTTTAAATAACCTAATAAAGAATTCAAAGGTGTTTCATAAAAAGCAGAGTAATGTGGTTTAATAAAAATGTAATCGTCAGTATGCGGAGCAATGGCCTCGATAATATTTTTACTATACTCATTTGTACAATGGGTGATAAGTTGATCAATATCAGATCTCCAAAGTTGATAGTGATCATTGACATAAATTATTGGATAGCCCAATGACTTCATGGTGTCCTTTAATTGTAAAATGGGGTTCTTTATAATTTCACATTTCTGTGCCAGGATGGGTCCGTGGGAGAATTGAAAATCATTAATCATATCGATAATGAGTAAGGCAGTATTTTTCATATGTAATTCCCTCTCTTTCTTCTTTAGGTTGGATTGAATTTGTAAAAGTTATCCCACCTGCAAGAAATGAAAAAGTGTATTTTATTTTTGGTGAAAGGACTATATTATGGAGCGAGATATATATTTTATGCAGTTAGCAATAGAGGAAGCGAAGAAGGCGGAGGCGATACAAGAGGTACCAATTGGTGCTGTAATTGTGCTAGATGGTGAAGTGATTAGTGTCGCACATAACTTAAGAGAAACTGAACAGAGATCAATAGCTCACGCCGAACTCTTAGCTATTGATGAAGCTTGCAAAGAATTAGGGACATGGCGTTTAGAAGATGCAACGTTATATGTAACATTAGAACCTTGCCCAATGTGTGCAGGGGGAATTGTTTTATCGCGTATAAAACGGGTTGTATATGGTGCGAGCGATCCGAAAGGTGGATGTGCAGGTACGTTGATGAATCTTTTAACTGATGAGCGTTTTAATCATCAGTGTGAAGTAGTGCCTGGTGTACTTGAAGAAGAATGTGGTACGTTGTTAACGATTTTTTTTAGGGAGCTTCGTAAGAAAAGAAAAGAAGTGAAAAAACTAGAGAAAAGTAATGGTAACTAACGTATTTGCATTTTGTAAAAAAACAAGTTATACTGATAATGCCTTATCCAAGGCAACCGAATATTGGTTTTAACTTTGCCGTGCTAAGCGGGGAGGTAGCGGTGCCCTATACTCGCAATCCGCTCTAGCGAGGCTGAATCCCTTCTCGAGGTTATGTTGCTGTAAGGTCTGCCTTAAGTAAGTGGTGTTGACGTTTGGGTCCTGCGCAACGGGACCCCGTGAACCTTGTCAGGTCCGGAAGGAAGCAGCAATAAGCGGGTTTTCTCGTGTGCCGCAGGAGTGCCTGAACCGAGCTAACTGCTTGAGTAACGCTTATGGTACGTAATCGACAGAAGGTGCACGGCAGTTATATATGTATACAAAACTCACCTTTATATAAAGGTGAGTTTTTTGTATGGAAAATAACTTTTGGAATCTATAAACAGAATGGGTTATAATAAATAAGATAATAACCTTTGAGGGAGGCCGTATTTTCGTGTCATACCAAGCGTTATACCGAACATGGAGACCGCAAAAATTCGAAGATGTAGTCGGTCAAAAGCACGTGACAAAAACGTTGCAAAATGCCCTTCTTCAAGAGAAAGCTTCACATGCTTATTTGTTTTCGGGTCCGAGGGGAACAGGGAAAACGACAATTGCAAAAGTATTTGCAAAGGCAATTAACTGTGAACACGCCCCGGTAGCTGAACCTTGTAATGAATGTCCTTCTTGTTTAGGAATTACACAAGGGTCTATTTCAGATGTATTAGAAATTGATGCGGCTTCAAATAACGGTGTAGATGAAATTCGAGATATAAGAGATAAAGTAAAATATGCTCCAAGTGCTGTAGGATATAAAGTATACATTATTGATGAAGTTCACATGCTTTCTATGGGTGCCTTTAATGCGCTTTTGAAAACTTTAGAAGAGCCGCCAGGACATGTTATTTTTATTCTAGCGACAACAGAACCGCATAAAATTCCAGCTACAATTATTTCGCGTTGTCAGCGTTTTGAGTTTCGAAAGATATCAGTAAATGATATCGTTGAGAGATTATCGACGGTCGTGACAAATGAAGGTACGCAAGTAGAAGATGAAGCGTTACAAATCGTAGCGCGTGCCGCCGAAGGTGGTATGCGTGATGCGCTCAGTCTTATTGATCAAGCTATTTCTTATAGTGATGAGACGGTGACGAGTGAAGATGTTTTAGCTGTAACAGGATCTGTATCTCAGCGATATTTGGGTGACCTGGTAGAATGTATACGTGAAAATGATGTATCAAGAGCGTTACGTATTATAGATGAGATGATGAGTAAAGGGAAAGATCCAGTTCGCTTTATGGAGGATTTCATCTACTACTATCGTGATATGCTTTTGTATCAAACTTCACCACAATTAGAACATATGTTGGAACGGGTAATTGTAGATGATCAATTCCGTACGTTAAGTGAAGAAATGCAACCGGAAGTAATCTATGAAATTATTCATACCCTTAGTAAGGGACAACAGGAGATGAAGTGGACAAACCATCCAAGAATATTCTTGGAAGTTGTTATGGTGCAACTGTGTCAGCAGTTTATGATGCAAGCAAACGGCGCAGATCGTTTACAAGCGATTATGAACAGGATGCAGCAGTTGGAGAAAGAGTTAGAGCAAGTTAAAAAGAATGGCGTGCCAGCTGGTGTGCAGCAGGAAGTAAGAGAGACGCGGGCAACACCAAAACCGGTACGAACAGGAAGTATGAAAATTCCTGTTGGACGTGTGAATGAAGTGTTAAAGCAAGCGAAGCGTCAAGATTTAGAACAGTTAAAAGCTGTATGGGGCGAATTATTAGGAAGGCTCAAGTCACATAACAAAGTAGCATTTGCTGTTTTATTAGAAAATAGTGAACCAGTTGCGGCTTCGGATGATACCTATGTGTTAGCATTTCAATATGAGATTCATTGCAAAATGGCTAGTGAAAATCGAGAAGCGATGGATACATTGGAACAAACCCTTTTTGAATTGTTAAGTAAAAGGTTAAATATGATTGCTATCCCAAAAAGTGAATGGGGTAAAATTCGTGAAGACTTTTTACAACGCGAAGGCGGGGATTCTGAAGAAAGCCCAGAACAAAAAGAAGATCCTCTTATAGAAGAGGCTGTAAAATTAGTAGGGCAAGAACTTATTGAAATAAAAGAGTAATAATAATGAGGAGGAATTAATTATGATGCGTGGCGGAATGGGAAATATGAATAATATGATGAAACAAATGCAAAAGATGCAAAAGGACATGGCGAAGGCGCAAGAAGAGCTTGGCGAAAAAACAGTTGAAGGTACAGCTGGCGGCGGAATGGTTACTGTTATTGCAAATGGTCATAAGCAAGTTCTTGAAGTGAAAATTAAAGAAGAAGTTGTAGATCCAGAAGATATCGAAATGTTACAAGACTTAGTATTAGCTGCAACGAATGATGCACTTAAAAAGGTTGATGAACTTTCAAACTCTACAATGGGCAAATTTACAAAAGGCATGAACTTACCAGGTGGAATGTTCTAGGAGGATATTGATATATGCATTATCCAGAACCGATATCAAAATTAATCGATAGTTTTATGAAGTTGCCAGGAATTGGACCGAAAACAGCGGTTCGATTGGCATTCTTCGTGTTAGATATGAAAGAGGATGATGTACTAGGTTTTGCGAAAGCACTTGTGAATGCAAAGCGAGATTTAGCGTATTGTTCTGTGTGCGGACATATCACTGACCGCGATCCTTGTTATATTTGTGACGATTCGCATAGGGATCAATCGGTTGTTTGTGTAGTACAAGAGCCGAAAGATGTAATTGCGATGGAAAAAATGAAAGAATATCAAGGTGTATATCATGTTTTGCGTGGTGCTATTTCTCCAATGGAAGGAATTGGACCAGAGGATATTAATATCCCGCAGTTATTAAAGAGACTGCAAGATGAAACAGTACAAGAAGTGATATTAGCAACAAACCCTAATATTGAAGGGGAAGCCACAGCGATGTACATATCCCGCCTCTTAAAGCCAACAGGAATTAAAGTAACTCGTATTGCACATGGTCTGCCAGTTGGTGGAGATTTAGAATATGCAGATGAAGTAACACTATCGAAAGCTTTAGAAGGCCGTAGAGAGATATAAGAGGAGAAGGGAAAATGTTCTTTCAAAAAAAGGGTAAGTTGCGTAAAGAGTATGACGATAAGTTAATTGTATTATTAGAAAAGGTAAAGAATGAATGGCTACGTCAGAAGAGACTGGTTGAACAAAGTGTTGAGCCGTCTCAAGATGTACTTTGTTCTTTAAAAATAGCAGAGGCGAAATATTTTTTCTTGTTAAAAGAAGCAAAACGTCGTCCTGTGAAAATGGAACAATGGTAAAAGGTCCTGCTTTTTAAAGCGGGACCTTTTACTTTTTATCGATTTATTTGTGAGTAATAGGGCTACTTTATTTTTGGGATATAAAGAGGAGAAAGAAAAAATGGGAATGGAATTAGTTGTATCTAATTGCTAGTGCTTAGAAGAAAGATTACTGATTAAAGGTTATGAAGATGAAGTGGTAGGAGTTATGTTATAGATGTTCTTTTTTCTTGTCTTGTCCCATACAAATGGATATGTATAGGTCATTCATAAGGAGGAAAAAATGAATTCTACAATTATTATTGTTGGCATTCTTTCTTTAGTTTTTATTTTTCTTGTTTTTGGTGTTTCTGCTAAACCAATACGTTTTATAGGGAAAGCGCTCTTTCATGTCACTTTAGGTATAGCGTTACTATTTATTGTGAATGTTGCAGGGACATATTTCGATTTTCATATTCCAATTAACATGGGCACAGCTACAGTATCAAGTTTATTAGGGGTGCCAGGTGTTGCTGCATTAGTGATTATTAAGCTATATATAATGCCAAGATAAATTTATTTTGGCATTTTTTAAAAAAGCGTTGACTTATCGATTAGTAATATGATAAATTAATAAGCGTCGTCAGGAACGAAAGAAAAAAGTTGTTGACAGATTCAAGTCAAAATGTTAAATTATAAAAGTCGCTGAAACGCGGCATTGAACTTTGAAAACTAAACGAAACAAACAACGTGAAACGTCAATTTTTATTTTTAGATGCTAGACAAACTAACTTTATTGGAGAGTTTGATCCTGGCTCAGGATGAACGCTGGCGGCGTGCCTAATACATGCAAGTCGAGCGAATGGATTAAGAGCTTGCTCTTATGAAGTTAGCGGCGGACGGGTGAGTAACACGTGGGTAACCTACCCATAAGACTGGGATAACTCCGGGAAACCGGGGCTAATACCGGATAATATTTTGAACTGCATAGTTCGAAATTGAAAGGCGGCTTTGGCTGTCACTTATGGATGGACCCGCGTCGCATTAGCTAGTTGGTGAGGTAACGGCTCACCAAGGCGACGATGCGTAGCCGACCTGAGAGGGTGATCGGCCACACTGGGACTGAGACACGGCCCAGACTCCTACGGGAGGCAGCAGTAGGGAATCTTCCGCAATGGACGAAAGTCTGACGGAGCAACGCCGCGTGAGTGATGAAGGCTTTCGGGTCGTAAAACTCTGTTGTTAGGGAAGAACAAGTGCTAGTTGAATAAGCTGGCACCTTGACGGTACCTAACCAGAAAGCCACGGCTAACTACGTGCCAGCAGCCGCGGTAATACGTAGGTGGCAAGCGTTATCCGGAATTATTGGGCGTAAAGCGCGCGCAGGTGGTTTCTTAAGTCTGATGTGAAAGCCCACGGCTCAACCGTGGAGGGTCATTGGAAACTGGGAGACTTGAGTGCAGAAGAGGAAAGTGGAATTCCATGTGTAGCGGTGAAATGCGTAGAGATATGGAGGAACACCAGTGGCGAAGGCGACTTTCTGGTCTGTAACTGACACTGAGGCGCGAAAGCGTGGGGAGCAAACAGGATTAGATACCCTGGTAGTCCACGCCGTAAACGATGAGTGCTAAGTGTTAGAGGGTTTCCGCCCTTTAGTGCTGAAGTTAACGCATTAAGCACTCCGCCTGGGGAGTACGGCCGCAAGGCTGAAACTCAAAGGAATTGACGGGGGCCCGCACAAGCGGTGGAGCATGTGGTTTAATTCGAAGCAACGCGAAGAACCTTACCAGGTCTTGACATCCTCTGAAAACTCTAGAGATAGAGCTTCTCCTTCGGGAGCAGAGTGACAGGTGGTGCATGGTTGTCGTCAGCTCGTGTCGTGAGATGTTGGGTTAAGTCCCGCAACGAGCGCAACCCTTGATCTTAGTTGCCATCATTAAGTTGGGCACTCTAAGGTGACTGCCGGTGACAAACCGGAGGAAGGTGGGGATGACGTCAAATCATCATGCCCCTTATGACCTGGGCTACACACGTGCTACAATGGACGGTACAAAGAGCTGCAAGACCGCGAGGTGGAGCTAATCTCATAAAACCGTTCTCAGTTCGGATTGTAGGCTGCAACTCGCCTACATGAAGCTGGAATCGCTAGTAATCGCGGATCAGCATGCCGCGGTGAATACGTTCCCGGGCCTTGTACACACCGCCCGTCACACCACGAGAGTTTGTAACACCCGAAGTCGGTGGGGTAACCTTTATGGAGCCAGCCGCCTAAGGTGGGACAGATGATTGGGGTGAAGTCGTAACAAGGTAGCCGTATCGGAAGGTGCGGCTGGATCACCTCCTTTCTATGGAGAATTGATGAACGCAGTTCATCAATATAAGTTTCCGTGTTTCGTTTTCGTTTAGTTTTGAGAGTTCAATATAAGTATTGACTCTTAAATAGGAATATGATATAAATAAATTCCGCAATTTGTATGGGCCTATAGCTCAGCTGGTTAGAGCGCACGCCTGATAAGCGTGAGGTCGATGGTTCGAGTCCATTTAGGCCCACCATACATTTTACGGGGCCTTAGCTCAGCTGGGAGAGCGCCTGCCTTGCACGCAGGAGGTCAGCGGTTCGATCCCGCTAGGCTCCACCAAAAAGCTATTTTATATAGCAAATGGTATGTTCTTTGAAAACTAGATAACAGTGTAGCTCATATTTTTTTAATTTTAGTTTGGTTAAGTTAGAAAGGGCGCACGGTGGATGCCTTGACACTAGGAGTCGATGAAGGACGGGACTAACGCCGATATGCTTCGGGGAGCTGTAAGTAAGCTTTGATCCGAAGATTTCCGAATGGGGAAACCCACTATACGTAATGGTATGGTATCCTTACCTGAATACATAGGGTATGGAAGACAGACCCAGGGAACTGAAACATCTAAGTACCTGGAGGAAGAGAAAGCAAATGCGATTTCCTGAGTAGCGGCGAGCGAAACGGAATCTAGCCCAAACCAAGAGGCTTGCCTCTTGGGGTTGTAGGACATTCTATACGGAGTTACAAAGGAACGAGGTAGACGAAGCGACCTGGAAAGGTCCGTCACAGAGGGTAATAACCCCGTAGTCGAAACTTCGTTCTCTCTTGAATGTATCCTGAGTACGGCGGAACACGTGAAATTCCGTCGGAATCTGGGAGGACCATCTCCCAAGGCTAAATACTCCCTAGTGATCGATAGTGAACCAGTACCGTGAGGGAAAGGTGAAAAGCACCCCGGAAGGGGAGTGAAAGAGATCCTGAAACCGTGTGCCTACAAATAGTCAGAGCCCGTTAATGGGTGATGGCGTGCCTTTTGTAGAATGAACCGGCGAGTTACGATCCCGTGCGAGGTTAAGCTGAAGAGGCGGAGCCGCAGCGAAAGCGAGTCTGAATAGGGCGTTTAGTACGTGGTCGTAGACCCGAAACCAGGTGATCTACCCATGTCCAGGGTGAAGTTCAGGTAACACTGAATGGAGGCCCGAACCCACGCACGTTGAAAAGTGCGGGGATGAGGTGTGGGTAGCGGAGAAATTCCAATCGAACCTGGAGATAGCTGGTTCTCCCCGAAATAGCTTTAGGGCTAGCCTTAAGTGTAAGAGTCTTGGAGGTAGAGCACTGATTGAACTAGGGGTCCTCATCGGATTACCGAATTCAGTCAAACTCCGAATGCCAATGACTTATCCTTAGGAGTCAGACTGCGAGTGATAAGATCCGTAGTCAAGAGGGAAACAGCCCAGATCGCCAGCTAAGGTCCCAAAGTGTGTATTAAGTGGAAAAGGATGTGGAGTTGCTTAGACAACTAGGATGTTGGCTCAGAAGCAGCCACCATTTAAAGAGTGCGTAATAGCTCACTAGTCGAGTGACTCTGCGCCGAAAATGTACCGGGGCTAAATACACCACCGAAGCTGCGAATTGATACCAATGGTATCAGTGGTAGGGGAGCGTTCTAAGTGCAGTGAAGTCAGACCGGAAGGACTGGTGGAGCGCTTAGAAGTGAGAATGCCGGTATGAGTAGCGAAAGACGGGTGAGAATCCCGTCCACCGAATGCCTAAGGTTTCCTGAGGAAGGCTCGTCCGCTCAGGGTTAGTCAGGACCTAAGCCGAGGCCGACAGGCGTAGGCGATGGACAACAGGTTGATATTCCTGTACCACCTCTTTATCGTTTGAGCAATGGAGGGACGCAGAAGGATAGAAGAAGCGTGCGATTGGTTGTGCACGTCCAAGCAGTTAGGCTGATAAGTAGGCAAATCCGCTTATCGTGAAGGCTGAGCTGTGATGGGGAAGCTCCTTATGGAGCGAAGTCTTTGATTCCCCGCTGCCAAGAAAAGCTTCTAGCGAGATAAAAGGTGCCTGTACCGCAAACCGACACAGGTAGGCGAGGAGAGAATCCTAAGGTGTGCGAGAGAACTCTGGTTAAGGAACTCGGCAAAATGACCCCGTAACTTCGGGAGAAGGGGTGCTTTCTTAACGGAAAGCCGCAGTGAATAGGCCCAAGCGACTGTTTAGCAAAAACACAGGTCTCTGCGAAGCCGTAAGGCGAAGTATAGGGGCTGACACCTGCCCGGTGCTGGAAGGTTAAGGAGAGGGGTTAGCGTAAGCGAAGCTCTGAACTGAAGCCCCAGTAAACGGCGGCCGTAACTATAACGGTCCTAAGGTAGCGAAATTCCTTGTCGGGTAAGTTCCGACCCGCACGAAAGGTGTAACGATTTGGGCACTGTCTCAACCAGAGACTCGGTGAAATTATAGTACCTGTGAAGATGCAGGTTACCCGCGACAGGACGGAAAGACCCCGTGGAGCTTTACTGTAGCCTGATATTGAATTTTGGTACAGTTTGTACAGGATAGGCGGGAGCCATTGAAACCGGAGCGCTAGCTTCGGTGGAGGCGCTGGTGGGATACCGCCCTGACTGTATTGAAATTCTAACCTACGGGTCTCATCGACCCGGGAGACAGTGTCAGGTGGGCAGTTTGACTGGGGCGGTCGCCTCCTAAAGTGTAACGGAGGCGCCCAAAGGTTCCCTCAGAATGGTTGGAAATCATTCGTAGAGTGCAAAGGCATAAGGGAGCTTGACTGCGAGACCTACAAGTCGAGCAGGGACGAAAGTCGGGCTTAGTGATCCGGTGGTTCCGCATGGAAGGGCCATCGCTCAACGGATAAAAGCTACCCCGGGGATAACAGGCTTATCTCCCCCAAGAGTCCACATCGACGGGGAGGTTTGGCACCTCGATGTCGGCTCATCGCATCCTGGGGCTGTAGTCGGTCCCAAGGGTTGGGCTGTTCGCCCATTAAAGCGGTACGCGAGCTGGGTTCAGAACGTCGTGAGACAGTTCGGTCCCTATCCGTCGTGGGCGCAGGAAATTTGAGAGGAGCTGTCCTTAGTACGAGAGGACCGGGATGGACGCACCGCTGGTGTACCAGTTGTTCTGCCAAGGGCATAGCTGGGTAGCTATGTGCGGAAGGGATAAGTGCTGAAAGCATCTAAGCATGAAGCCCCCCTCAAGATGAGATTTCCCATAGCGTAAGCTAGTAAGATCCCTGAAAGATGATCAGGTTGATAGGTTCGAGGTGGAAGCATGGTGACATGTGGAGCTGACGAATACTAATAGATCGAGGACTTAACCATATAATATGAAGCAAATGTTATCTAGTTTTGAAGGAATATACCTTCATAGTTTGGTGATGATGGCAGAGAGGTCACACCCGTTCCCATACCGAACACGGAAGTTAAGCTCTCTAGCGCCGATGGTAGTTGGGACCTTGTCCCTGTGAGAGTAGGACGTCGCCAAGCAAGATAAAAACACAAGTCTTTTGACTTGTGTTTTTTTGTTTTTAAACAGTACATGAAAGAAGTAAAGGGAATACATAAGTAATACAAACACGTTGCCCAAGAATAAATCATATTATATAAGAAATTGATGTATATTTTCCAGAAATTTGTTAAGGAATAGAGGTATATAATATGTTTATTTAAAAAGGGAGGAAAGATTATGAAATTACCAAGTGAAATTTGCATCGTTTGTGAGACAAAAAGAGGGGAAGGAATATATGTATATAATAATTTAATATGTTACGAGTGCGAAAGAAATCTGGTGAATACTGAGACAACTGACCCGAAGTATATACATTATTTAAAACAACTGCGAAAATTAGAAGTATCATATTTTTAAATAGGCATTATGCCTATTATTTTTTTTGCCCTAATATCTGTATAATAGATACAGAATGAATAATAAGGAAGAGATATATATGAATCAAAATCGTATGCCTTTATATGAGGCGCTAATGGAATTTAAAGAAAGGCGACTACTATCTTTTCATGTTCCAGGTCATAAGAATGGTTTAAACTTCCCTCAGAAAGCTTCAGGGGGGTTTAAGGACATATTATCAATTGATGTAACAGAGTTAACAGGATTAGATGATTTACATAGCCCGTTTGAATGTATAGATGAAGCACAGCAATTATTAGCTGAAGTATATGGCGTGCACAAAAGTTATTTTTTAATTAATGGTTCAACAGTTGGAAATTTAGCAATGATTTTGTCTTGCTGCGGCGAACATGATATTGTCCTCGTACAAAGAAATTGTCATAAATCGATCATTAATGGTTTGAAATTAGCAGGGGCTAATCCGGTCTTTTTAAATCCATGGATTGATGAAGTACATAACGTACCAGTAGGTGTTCATGATGAAATTATTAAGGAGGCAATTACAAAGTATCCAAATGCAAAAGCACTTATTTTAACACATCCTAATTACTATGGTATGGGAATTGATTTAGAGGCAAGTATCGCTTACGCACATGCACATAAAATTCCTGTTCTAGTAGATGAAGCCCATGGGGCGCATTTTTGTATAGGGGACCCCTTCCCGAAGTCAGCATTAGTTTATGGTGCGGATATTGTGGTTCATTCCGCACATAAAACATTACCTGCGATGACAATGGGATCTTATTTACATATAAATAGCCGTTTGGTGAGCGAAGAAAAAGTTTCCTCCTATTTAAGTATGCTACAATCTAGTAGCCCATCGTATCCAATTATGGCTTCTCTTGATATAGCACGTTTTGCAATAGCAGTTATAAAGGAAGAGGGTCATGATGAAATCGTTGAGTTTTTACGCCGATTTAAAGAAGGATTGCGATCTATCCCACAAATAGCCATTTTGCAATATCCATCGCAAGATGAATTAAAAGTTACGGTGCAAACTCGCTGTCAGTTATCGGGGTATGAATTACAGTCTGTATTTGAAAAAGTCGGTATATATACGGAAATGGCAGATCCATATAACGTCCTATTTATATTACCGTTACAAGTAAATGAGGGGTATATGAAAGCTATAGAGATCATTCGATTAGCTATGCAGCAATATAAGGTAAAAGACAAGACAGCATCAATTCGTTATACTTATAAAGGGGAGATTTCCCCTTTACCGTATACGTATAAACAATTAGAGAGATACGAAACGAAGTTAGTATCTATAGAAGAAGCCGTTGGTATGATAGCTGCAGAAATGGTGATTCCGTATCCACCTGGAATTCCATTGATCATGTATGGAGAGAGAATTACTCAAGAACATACAAAGCAAATTACTCATTTAGAGAAAACAGGGGCTCGTTTTCAAGGTAGTACGAAATATATGAACGTGTATGATATAGAAAGTAGGTTTTAGGATGAAGGGATTATTTGTAACAATTGAAGGGCCAGAAGGTTCGGGTAAAACAACATTAATTAAAAGTTTATTACCATATTTTGAGCAAAAGGAACAAAAGGTAATGGCGACCAGAGAACCGGGTGGTATTGCAATTTCTGAAGATATTAGAACAATTTTACATAAACAAGAGTATACGATGATGGAAGCACGTACAGAGGCGCTCTTATATGCTGCTGCACGTAGACAACATTTAGTGGAAAAAGTTATGCCAGCACTTGAGGAAAACTATCTTGTACTATGTGATCGTTTTATAGATAGCTCTTTAGCATATCAAGGATATGCAAGAGGCTTAGGTATGGATAAAGTATTTGAAATTAATCGTTTCGCAACGGAAGATTGTATGCCTAGTTTAACAATCTATTTAGATATTGAGCCAGAGGTAGGTTTAGCACGAATTGGAAAAGATGCAGGACGTGAAGTAAATCGACTAGATATGGAAGATATCTCTTTCCATAAACGTGTGCGTGAAGGGTATTTACAAGTTGTAGAGCGTTTCTCTAATCGCATTGTATTAGTAAATGCTGATCAACCAATGAAAAAACTTATAGAAGAAGTTGTTCAGATTATAGAAGATAAATTGTTATAATAGAAGGAAAGAATGAAATAAGTGAGGTATGCAGTATGATAAATACGTGGGAGCAGCTTTCTGCTATACAGCCCATCGGTGTCAAAATGTTGATGAATAGCATTGCAAAAGAGCGTATATCCCACGCTTACTTGTTAGAGGGAGGGAAAGGGACTGGGAAGTTCGCCACAGCAATTCAAATGGCAAAAAGTTTTCTCTGTTCACAAAGAAATGGTGTAGAGCCTTGTCATGTATGTACGAATTGTCGCCGAATTGATTCAGGTAACTACCCAAACTTACATATTGTAAAACCAGATGGATTATCTATTAAAAAACAGCAAATTCATGATTTACAAGAAGAGTTTTCAAAAACAGGATTAGAAGCAAATAAAAAAGTATATATTATTGAGCATGCAGATCGTATGACAGCAAATGCAGCGAATACGCTCTTAAAGTTTTTAGAAGAACCAAGTAGTGATACAACAGCTATTTTACTTACTGAACAAAGTCATCAGATTTTAAATACAATCTTATCTCGTTGTCAAGTTGTTACGTTTAGGCCGTTGCCTACAGAATCTTTAATTAAGAGGTTAGAGGAAGAAGGTATTACAGTTTCTTTATCTACACTTGCTGCGCAGCTTACAAATAGTTTTGAAGAAGCTTTATTAATGTGTAATGATGAATGGTTTGCACAAGCGAGAGCTTTAGTGATAAAATTATGTGAAGCGCTCGAAAAAGATAAGGCCTCTATTTTTTTTGTACAAGAAAAATGGGGGAAGCACTTTGGAGAGAAAGAACAATTACAGCAAGGCTTAGATATGTTACTCCTTATTTATAAGGATTTATTATATGTTCAACTTGGAGAAGAAGATCGTCTTGTTTTTCATGAGCAGAAAGAGATGTTTGAATCCTTTTCTTATGCTCAGAAGCGCATTGTATCAGCTCTCTTTAATATATTAGAGGCAAAAAATAGAATCAACGCTAATGTAAATGCGCAGCTTGTGTTCGAACAGTTAGTGTTGCGGTTGCAGGAGGGATGACCGTTTTGTATGATGTAGTAGGTGTTCGCTTTAAGAAGGCCGGAAAGGTATATTACTTTGATCCGAATCAGTTCGATATCTCAGAAAATGAGTTTGTAATTGTAGAAACGGTAAGAGGTATTGAGTACGGAAAAGTAGTTATTACCAAAAAGCAAGTTGATGAAAATGACGTTGTATTACCGCTAAAAAAAGTTATTCGTATTGCAAATGAAAATGATCGTACCATTGTTGAAGAGAATAGGCATGCTGCGAAAGAAGCATATCAAGTTTGTCAACAAAAGGTAGGAGAACATAATCTTGATATGAAGCTTGTAGATGTAGAGTATACGTTCGATCGTAATAAGATTATTTTTTACTTTACTGCGGATGGTCGGATTGATTTCCGGGAACTAGTGAAAGACTTAGCGGCAATTTTTAGGACAAGAATTGAGCTGAGACAGATCGGCGTTCGTGACGAAGCAAAAATGCTTGGTGGTATTGGTCCATGTGGTCGTATGCTTTGTTGTTCTACTTTTTTAGGAGATTTTGAACCTGTATCCATTAAAATGGCAAAGGATCAAAATTTATCATTAAATCCTGCAAAAATCTCTGGTTTATGTGGTCGCTTAATGTGTTGCTTAAAATATGAGAATGATGAATATGAGGCAGCAAAGGAACAACTTCCTGATTTAGATCAACGTATACAAACACCGCACGGTACTGGCCGTGTTATCGGATTAAATATTTTAGAAAGATTAATTCAAGTGGAACTAGTAGACAAGGAACGGATAGTAGAATATACGTTAGATGAATTAATGAATAAAGGGGTCGTTTCGAGTCAAACCACAGATTAATGAGGTGGGTGCTTGTGGAGAAAAAGGATATTTTTGCATCGGTTTCTAGTATGGAAGAGCAAATTGGACATTTATACAAACAGTTGGGAGAATTAAAACAACATCTTGCAGAATTATTGGAAGAAAACCAACATATAAAAATGGAAAATGAAAATTTGCGACATCGTTTTGAAGAAGTGCAGAACAAGGAAAAGCAAAAAACTCAAAAACGCAAAGAAATGAAGGCGAAGACAGATATTGGTGAAGGCTACGATAATCTAGCGAGACTATATCAAGAAGGTTTTCATATTTGCAATCTACATTATGGAAGTGTACGTAAAGAGGGAGATTGTTTATTCTGTCTGTCATTTTTAAATAAAAAGTGAGATTACCTTTCCAATATAATTGGAAAGGTAATTTTTTATACATGAGAGTAGAATGAAATTTATTTTTACATTAATAGAAGATGAAATAGGGTAGGTTAAGTGTAAGAAAGGGAGCAATATATGAATTTATATGAAGATGAGCGTTTAGATTACTTATTAGCGCAAGATATGAAGATTGTACAAAGTCCATCAGTATTTAATTTTTCTTTGGATGCTGTTTTACTTGCAGATTTTGCTTGGGTGCCAATTCAAAAAGGTAATTTACTTGATTTGTGTACAGGTAACGCAGTTATCCCTCTTTTATTAAGTACAAGGACAAAAGGGAAAATTACAGGTGTAGAAATTCAAGAGCGCTTATATGATATGGGAATAAGAAGCGTTCAATACAATAATTTAGCAGAAAGAATTCATTTAATCCATGGAGATTTGAAAGATATGCCGGAGAAACTTGGACGTCATCAATATGATGTTGTAACATGTAATCCTCCTTATTTTCAAACACCACAAACTTCTGAGAAGAATATGAATGAACATTTAGCGATAGCTCGTCATGAAATTATGTGCACACTAGAAGATGTTGTATACGCAAGTAGCCAGCTAGTGAAACAGGGTGGGAAAGTAGCATTTGTACATCGTCCAGGTCGTTTGCTCGACATCGTCACATTAATGCGTAAATACAAAATTGAACCGAAACGTGTGCGATTTGTTTATCCTAAGGCTGGTAAAGAAGCGAATACATTGTTAATTGAAGGAATTAAGGATGGGAATGCTGATTTAAAAATCTTACCACCTCTTTTTGTATATGAAGAAAACAATGAATATACAAAGGAGCTTCGTTCAATTTTATATGGAGAAGAATAAGCATTGTTTTTATGTGGTGGAGTGTTCTGATGGAAGTTATTATGCTGGATACACGAATCATATAGAAAAACGGATTCAGACCCATAATAGTGGAAAAGGTGCTAGATATACACGCGCTAGACTTCCAGTTGTTTTAAAATATGTAGAGGATCATGAGGATAAACGAACGGCTATGCAAGCTGAGTATCACTTTAAGCAGTTAACGAGGAAAAAAAAAGAAGAATATATGCAAAAAGGAGAACGCTATGTGGCAGCAAAAAAGCTTTCAGCAAAATGAAAAGGGAGTTTTATATTTAGTACCGACTCCAATCGGAAATTTAGAGGATATGACATTTCGTGCAATCCGAATTTTAAAAGAGGCAGACATTATTGCAGCGGAAGATACAAGGCAAACGAAGAAACTTTGTAATTACTTTGAAATTGAAACACCAGTTATGAGTTATCATGAGCATAATAAAGGAGTAAGTGGACGGAAAATTTTAGATAAGTTAGAAGAAGGTAAGACTGTAGCCATTGTGAGCGATGCTGGTATGCCATGTATTTCAGATCCTGGTTATGATATCGTTGTAGAGGCTGTAGCAGAACAATATCATGTTATCCCGCTTCCTGGGGCAAATGCAGCCCTTACAGCATTGATTGCATCAGGACTTGAGACAAAACATTTTTATTTCTATGGTTTCCTGCAAAGAAATAAAAAGGGACGTAAGCTTGAATTAGAAAAACTACGCTATATTCCAACTACAATGATGTTTTATGAGGCGCCACATCGTTTAGATGATACTTTAATCTCTATGCAAGAAGTATTAGGAAATAGGGAAATCGTATTATGTCGTGAGCTAACGAAAAAATTTGAAGAGTTTATTCGTGGAACAATTGAAGAAGCGATTGAGTGGACGAAGCAAAATGAAGTTCGTGGTGAGTTTTGTATTTTAGTAGCAGGTTCAACAGAAGAACCTACTCCAGAAGAACAATGGTGGGAAGCTATTTCAGTATATAATCATATTGAACATTATATAAATGAAAAAGGTATGAATTCAAAAGAAGCGATAAAAACAGTCGCTAAAGATCGAGATTTGTCGAAACGAGACGTATATCAAATCTATCATGTGGATAAAAAATAAGCTTCTCATAATTGAGAAGCTTATTTTGCTGTTTCGATATAATCTTGAAGTTCGTTTAAGACTTGTTCAGCGCCTTCTTTACTTAAGATAATTTTACCTTCAGCTAAAGATAGGTTACCATCAGATACTTCACCAGTTACTTGGCAAGTCATGTTTGGTTTATATTTCTTTAAGATGATTTTTTCATCATCAACGTAGATTTCAAGAGCATCCTTTTCTGCAATACCTAAAGTACGGCGTAATTCGATTGGAATTACTACACGACCTAATTCATCAACTTTACGAACGATACCAGTAGATTTCATAATTCTTTTCCTCCTAAATAAATAGTTTATAAGTTTCGAGTCTATTTTTTTGATTCGTCATTTTTCGACAAAATACCCTATGGACATATGATACCAATCATTTACATTTCCGTCAATTATTAAATTCTATATTTTTAAAAAAGATTTATAGATTTTTATACTTCTTATATATGATAGAATGTAAGTCATTTCTACAATTGTTTTGTATTATTTTTTGTAATGTTTATACTTTTCGGGAAATACATTGTATATTTTTTTTGAATATGAGTAATAGATGATAAAGATATCGAGCATTAACTCGTTTTTATCCCGCTATTTGCGAGCAGTAAGACTCCCACTTCAAAATTTAGCCGGAGCAAAGAAGTTAAGTGGGAGATCAACTGCTCGTAAAAGCCCGATTGGTGTGAGCTAATAATCCATGGGGGATGAACCCTCCCCACGGATTAAAGTTTCACTTTATATATGAGTTTTTGATATACTGTTTATAAATACATATGAGGTTATTCGGGAGGTCCAAAACGATGAAAGAGGAAAATAAGTCCTTTTATATTACTACCCCAATTTATTATCCAAGTGGAAAGTTACACATTGGACATGCTTATACGACAGTAGCAGGAGATGCGATGGCACGATATAAGCGTATGCAAGGATACAATGTTCATTATTTAACAGGAACTGATGAGCATGGACAGAAGATCCAAAAGAAAGCAGAAGAACTAAATGTTACACCACAGGCATATGTGGATAACATTGTATCAGGGATTAAAGAACTTTGGGAGAAGATGGATATCTCTTATGATGATTTTATTCGTACAACTGAAGATCGTCATAAAGATGTTGTTGAGAAAATCTTCAAGCAGCTAGTAGATCAAGGCGATATTTATCTTGATGAATATGAAGGTTGGTATTCTGTACAAGATGAAACATTCTATACAGCGCATCAATTAGTAGATCCAATTATGGAAGGTGACAAAGTAGTTGGTGGAAAAAGCCCAGATAGTGGTCACGCTGTAGAACTTGTTCGCGAAGAGTCTTATTTCTTTAGAATGGGTAAATATGTAGACCGACTATTAAAGTTCTATGAAGATAACCCACATTTCATTCAGCCGGAGTCCCGTAAAAATGAAATGATTAATAACTTCATTAAACCAGGATTAGAAGATTTAGCTGTTTCTCGTACTTCATTTGACTGGGGAGTTCGTGTTCCAGGTAACCCAAAACACGTTATTTACGTATGGGTAGATGCGTTGTCTAATTACATTACTGCATTAGGATATGGAACAGAAAATGAAGAGAAGTATAAAAAATTCTGGCCAGCAGATGTCCATTTAGTTGGGAAAGAAATCGTTCGTTTCCACACAATTTATTGGCCAATTATTTTAATGGCTTTAGATTTACCACTTCCGAAGAAAGTCTTTGCTCATGGCTGGATTTTAATGAAGGATGGGAAAATGAGTAAGTCAAAAGGAAACGTAGTAGATCCAGTTACACTAATTGATCGTTACGGATTAGATGCATTGCGTTACTACTTACTTCGCGAAGTTCCATTTGGATCTGATGGAGTATTCACACCAGAAGGATTTGTTGAACGAATCAACTTTGATTTAGCGAATGATTTAGGTAACTTATTAAATCGTACAGTAGCTATGATTGATAAATACTTTAACGGGGAAATCCCTGCATTTAAAGCAAATGTAACTGAGTTCGATGAAACGTTAGTGACATTTGCCAAAGATACATTGAAAAAAGTAGAAGAGGCAATGGAGAATATGGAATTCTCTGTAGCGCTAAGTTCCATTTGGCAATTAGTTAGCCGTACGAACAAATATATTGATGAAACGCAGCCGTGGGTATTAGCGAAGGATGAGAATGATCGCGAAAAACTTGCGTCTGTAATGGCCCACTTAGCTGAGGTACTTCGTCAAACAGGTATTATGCTTATGCCATTCCTAACAGTAGCACCAAGTAAGATGTTTGCTCAACTTGGACTTACTGAAGAGGCGCATAAATCTTGGGAAAGCCTATCTACAATTGGATGTATTCCAGCTGGAACAAAAGTAGAAAAAGGAAACCCAATCTTCCCTCGTTTGGAAATGGAAGTAGAAGTGGGGTATATTAAAGAACAAATGCAAGGTTCTGCTCCTAAAGTAGAAGAGAAAAAAGCAGAAGAACCAAAGGCAGAAGAAATTACAATTGATGATTTCTTTAAAGTAGAATTACGAGTAGCTGAAGTAATATCCGCTGAACCTGTGAAAAAAGCAGATAAGTTGTTAAAAATTCAGCTTGATTTAGGTACAGAGAAGCGCCAAGTGGTTTCTGGGATTGCTAAATTCTATTCCCCAGAAGAACTAAAAGGTAAAAAGGTTATTTGTGTAACGAATTTAAAACCTGTAAAATTACGTGGTGAATTATCACAAGGTATGATTTTAGCAGGTGAAGAGAATGGCGTATTGTCATTAGCATCAATTGACCAGAATTTACCAAATGGTACAAAAATCAAGTAATTGAGACAAGAAAAGAGATGTTTCACGTGTAACATTGGTGAAGCGTCTTTTTTCTTTTTACATTCCGTTTTTTGCATTAAAATTGAAGTATTGTTATCGTTAAGTTAGAAAGAGTGTAGTTTTTCTATGAGAGAATTGATTTCAATATAAAAGGAGTTATTTATTATGTTGTTTGATACACATTCACATTTAAATGCAGAGCAATTTGAAGAAGATTTACAAGAAGTTATCGCGAGAATGAAAGAAGCGGGAGTTACATATACAGTTGTTGTTGGATTTGATGAAGTAACGATAAAGAAAGCAATTGAATTAGCAGAGGCTTATGATTTTATTTACGCTGCAGTTGGATGGCATCCTGTTGATGCAATCGATATGAAAGAAGAACATTTAGCTTGGTTAGAAGAATTAGCGGCTCATCCTAAAGTAGTTGCAATTGGGGAAATGGGATTAGATTATCACTGGGATAAGTCTCCAAAAGAAATACAGAAGGAAGTATTCCGTAAACAAATTGCATTAGCGAAAAAGGTGAAATTACCGATTATTATACATAACCGCGATGCAACTCAAGATATTGTTGATATCCTAGAGGAAGAGAATGCAGCTGAAGTAGGGGGCATTATGCATTGCTTTAGCGGTAGTGTAGAAGTAGCGCAGCGATGTGTCGATATGAACTTTTTAATTTCATTAGGTGGGCCAGTAACATTTAAAAATGCCAAGAAACCGAAAGAAGTTGCTATGGAGATTCCGTTAGAAAAATTATTGATAGAGACAGATTGCCCGTATTTAACACCACACCCATTTCGAGGGAAACGAAATGAACCTAGTTATGTAAAACTGGTAGCAGAAGAAATTGCGAATTTAAAAGGAATTTCTTATGACGAAGTAGCACAAGTAACAACAAAGAATGCCAAATCCTTATTTGGTGTTGAATAAAAAAGAATGGGGAGTCCCATTCTTTTTTTGTTTTTTGAGAAGAGAGATAGTAGAAGTGATAAGAACCCACTATTTACTCATAACATAAGTGTAGAAATATTGCGGATAAATTAAGATGGAGATAGAAGTGTTACAATAAGGATAGTGAACAAAGATTTTTCTCTTCTACTTTTTAAAATGTACGATTTGGAAAATAATAATGGAAAAGTCGTCATTTTTTTGTTTTACTAAGTAGAGATGAAAAGAGTGTGGAGGCAAGCATGAAAATTAAAGAGATTATCGTTGTAGAAGGTAAAGATGATACAGTTGCGATTAAACGTGCTGTTGATGCGGATACAATCGAAACGAACGGTTCAGCAATCGGTGATCACGTTATTGAGCAAGTTAAATTAGCGCAGCAAAAACGAGGCGTTATTATTTTCACAGATCCGGATTATCCTGGAGAGCGTATTCGAAAAATTATTTCTGACAAGGTTCCTGGATGTAAGCATGCTTTTTTAACGAAGGAAGAAGCACTTGCTAAAAGGAAAAAAGGTGTTGGAATCGAACATGCTTCTAATGAGTCGATTCGCCGTGCTTTAGAGAATATACATGAAGAAATGGAAGCTTACACAAGTGAAATTAGTTGGAGTGATCTAGTCGATGCGGGCTTAGTGGGCGGAGAAATGGCAAAGAGTCGCAGAGAAAGAGTGGGTAAGCTATTAAAGATTGGTTATACAAACGCAAAACAGTTACATAAACGTTTACAAATGTTTCAGGTTTCAAAGGAATCATTTGCAGAAGCTTATAAGCAAGTAATACAGGAGGAAAAAAAATGAAGGATATCGCAACACCAAATCGTACGAAAGACATTGTTGAAAAGTATGGATTTTCATTCAAAAAAAGTTTAGGACAAAATTTTTTAATTGATACGAATGTATTAAATCGTATCGTTGATCACGCAGAAATCGGTTCAGAAAGTGGCGCAATTGAAATTGGACCAGGTATCGGTGCGTTAACAGAGCAATTGGCAAAGCGTGCTAAAAAAGTAGTGGCTTTTGAAATTGATCAGAGATTATTACCAATTTTAGACGAGACGTTAGCTCCATATAGCAACGTTACAGTTATAAATAAAGATGTACTAAAAGCAGATGTACATGAAGTGTTTAGTGAGCAATTTAAAGAAGGACAAGATGTAATGGTAGTAGCTAACTTACCATACTATATTACAACGCCAATTTTATTTAAATTGCTTGAAGAAAAATTACCGGTTCGTGGATTTGTTGTTATGATGCAAAAAGAAGTTGGGGATCGTTTAGCTGCTAAACCAGGAACGAAAGAGTATGGTTCTTTATCAATTGCCATTCAGTATTATACAGAGGTAGAAACAGTTATGACTGTACCGCGTACAGTGTTTGTGCCACAACCAAATGTTGATTCTGCGATTATCCGTCTTCTAAAGCGTCCTAAACCAGTTGTAGAAGTGACAGATGAAACTTTCTTCTTTGAAGTAGTACGAGCAAGTTTCGCACAGCGTCGTAAAACTTTAATGAATAATTTATCAAATAATTTAAATGGTTTCCCGAAAGATAAAGAGCTGTTGGATCGAATTTTGATAGAAGTAGGAATTGATCCGAAGCGAAGAGGCGAAACGCTATCTATCGAAGAGTTTGCAACATTAAGTAATGCATTAATTCTTCATAAATTGTCATAAGAATATGAAAGGGACAGTTCAACTTGAGCTGTCCCTTTTGTCACCTTTCCTTTCCTAAATTCATACTTTAAAAACAGGTAAGATGGCCTAACGAGTTTGGAGTTTGGAGGTAGGAGAATGGATTTACATGTTGGAGAATTAGTTGAACGATATTCTCATAATAGGGATATTCTTTTTCGTATTATAGAAATAAAAGGCGATATGGCAATATTATTTGGAGAGGAAATTAGACTTGTGGCGGATGCACCACTTGCAGATTTAGTTAGTATAGATCAACGAGAACATAAAAATAGAGTGAAGCGTGAAAAAGAAACGATGGAGCGTACTTACCGGTTGTTTCAGCAAGATTACGTGTTGATGAAACAAAGACATGAACATAATTCAACTGGTGGATATACAAGTGAAGTGAATTATTTTCAAATGCCAGGACGTGTATTGCATATAGATGGAGATCCTTTATATTTGCGCAAGTGCTTAGATTTATATAATAAAATAGGCGTTCCTGTTCAAGGTATTCATTGTAAGGAAACGGAGATGCATGAAAAGGTAGTAGACTTAATAGATCATTTTCGCCCAGACATTTTAGTTATTACAGGACATGATGCATATACAAAGTCAAAAGGAGTTATGGGAGATTTAGCAGCATATAGACATTCTAGACATTTTGTACAGGCCGTTCGAGAAGTGCGGAAAAAGTATCCATCGTTAGATCAACTCGTTATTTTTGCTGGGGCTTGTCAATCACACTTTGAGGCGTTGATTCGGGCAGGTGCTAATTTTGCTAGTTCACCGTCTAGAATTAATATTCATGCTCTAGATCCTGTATATGTAGTTGGCAAAATTAGTTTCACTTCATTTATGGAAAGAGTAAATGTATGGGACGTTGTGCGTAATACAATTACTGGCGAAAAGGGACTAGGCGGAATTGAAACAAGAGGGATTTTACGAACAGGATTGCCCTTTCAACATTATGACGAATGAGCAAGGTACATACGTATCTTGCTTTTTTATGTGGAAATGATTTAAATGAGTCTGGATAAAAAGCGGCAAGAACGTGCAGACTATACAATGATACTTTTAGAATATAGTATTTCTTCTATCTATTTGAACGCATGATGCTTTTATAATGATATTGTCTGTGAATTGCGGTTAATAATTGGGATAGATATATCGTGTTTTAAGTGTTCAATCTAAATTACAGCGAGGTGTAGCAAAGTATATGTCAAAACGTTTAGATGAAATTAAAAGCGAATTAGATCACCATCTTGGACAGCGACTTATGTTAAAGGCAAATAGTGGGAGAAGAAAAACTGTGGAGCAATCAGGTGTACTTGCAGAAACGTATCGTTCTGTGTTTGTTGTACAATTAGACCAGCAAGAAGATGCATTGCAACGTGTATCTTATAGTTATGCAGATGTTTTAACAGAGACAGTAGAGCTAACATTTTACGATGAATCTCAAAATGAAGTATTTTATAATTAATGTATTTTTCGTTACATATATTCCCATAAATGAAAAGCTATATTATTTTGCATACTAATTATACCGTAGCAAAATAAGGAGGGACTCTGCATTGAGTAGACGAAGAGGAGTCATGTCAAATCAATTTAAAGAAGAGCTTGCAAAAGAGCTTGGATTTTATGATGTTGTTCAGAAAGAAGGATGGGGCGGAATTCGTGCGAAAGATGCTGGTAATATGGTGAAACGTGCTATAGAAATTGCAGAACAGCAATTAATGAAACGAAACCAGTAGTTGTAAGATACTTTCTATGCTACGGTAGCCGAGGAGAGATTCCTCGGCTTTTTGCACGCTAAAAGGTGCCATCATTTGACATAAGTAGTTTCATTCTGAATGCTTTTCGATATAATTAGGGAAGTGTCATCGTCTTACTATAAATTTATGGTAAAATAAACGATAAAAGATTGAGTACATAGAGTGGGTGAATAGATTGAAGCTACTAGTGAAAGCACCAGCAAAGATTAATCTGTCGTTAGATGTACTGGGAAAAAGACAAGATGGATATCATGAAGTGAAAATGATTATGACAACAATCGACTTGGCAGATCGTTTAGAGCTAACGGAATTAGCAGAAGACCGTATTGAAATTTTGTCCCATAATCGGTATGTCCCAGACGACCAACGCAATTTAGCTTATCAAGCAGCGAAATTATTAAAAGTGAAGTTTAATGTAAAAAAAGGTGTGTCTATTACTATTGAAAAAACGATTCCAGTAGCCGCTGGATTAGCAGGTGGAAGTAGTGATGCAGCAGCGACATTACGTGGCCTTAATAAGTTATGGAATTTAGGGCTAACAATCGATGAATTAGCAAAGCTTGGCGCAGAAATTGGATCAGATGTATCGTTCTGTGTATATGGTGGAACTGCTATTGCCACTGGAAGAGGAGAAGAAATTGAACATATAAAGACTCCGCCTTCTTGTTGGGTTGTTTTAGCAAAGCCCCACATTGGTGTATCTACTGCTGACGTGTACGGAAATTTAAAATTAAATCGTGTTACTCATCCAAATGTAGATAAAATGGTTGAAGTCATTAACCATGGCGATTATAAAGGAATTTGTGATACTGTTGGTAACGTTTTAGAAGATGTGACGTTTGCGATGCATCCCGAGGTTGCACGTATTAAATCACAGATGAAACGCTTTGGGGCAGATGCCGTATTAATGAGTGGAAGTGGCCCAACTGTATTTGGTCTTGTACACCATGATTCGCGAATGCACCGCATATATAACGGGTTAAAAGGATTTTGCGAGCAAGTATATGCAGTGCGTTTATTAGGAGAGCGAGAAACGCTTGAATAAAGACGTATAATACGTTATGATTTGTTTAGAATATTCGTGATTTGAGGTGAGAGTATGAAAATTAGACGAAGTACAAGATTGGTCGATCTGACGTATTACTTGTTACAAAATCCTCGTCAGCTAGTTTCTCTCACTTTTTTTGCTGAAAGGTATCAATCGGCTAAATCTTCCATTAGTGAAGATTTAGTTATTATTAAGCAAACGTTTGAACAACAAGGTGTCGGCACATTGCAAACGGTACCAGGAGCAGCAGGAGGAGTGAAATATATTCCTTATATAAGTGAAGAAGAGGCAAATCTGATTATTAACGAGCTTTGTAGCTTATTTGAAAACCCAGACCGTATTTTGCCTGGCGGTTACTTATATATGACGGATCTTTTAAGTAATCCTCGCCAGATTAATGGCGCAGGTCGTTTATTTGCTTCTGTTTTTGCTAGGCAACCAATTGATGCGGTTATGACGGTAGCGACAAAAGGAATTCCGCTTGCTTATGCAGTAGCGAACTACTTAGATGTACCGGTAGTAATTGCGAGAAAAGATAATAAGGTAACAGAAGGACCCACTGTTAGTATTAACTATGTATCAGGTTCCTCTAAGCGAATCCAAACGATGACTTTAGCAAAGCGTAGCCTTCCAGAAGGGTCCAATGTTTTAATTATTGATGACTTTATGAAAGCTGGCGGAACCATTCAAGGTATGATGAGCATGCTAGAAGAGTTTAAAGCTAATGTTGTTGGGATTGGCGTATTAGTAGAGTCTACGGATATTGAAGAAAGACTTATTAATAACTTTGTATCATTAATTCGTCTGTCAGAAGTTGATGTGAAAGAAAAAGCGATTCAAGTGGAAAAGGGGAATTATGCACTTGCACCATTTGATAAAGGGCTTGTAGAGGCTGAGTAAAAAGGTAAAGCAGATAGCTTTACCTTTTTTTATTCCTATTTATAAATTACAAAATAGATGGACAAACTGCCTTTGGTACACTATTTTTAAAGAGTAAAAATAAATAATAAAAGGGTGAAAAGTATGAAAGTTGTTCAAACAAGCAAAGCACCACAGGCAATCGGACCATATTCACAAGGGATTATTGTAAATAATATGTTCTATAGTTCAGGACAAATTCCGTTAACGGCAAGTGGAGAACTTGTAACAGGAGATGTAACAGTACAAACAGAGCAAGTATTTGAAAATTTACAAGCGGTATTAGCAGAAGCAGGTGCTTCATTTGATACAGTGGTAAAAACAACAGTATTCTTGAAGGATATGGATGATTTTAATGCTGTTAATGAAGTATACGGTTCTTATTTCTCTACTCATAAACCAGCGCGTTCTTGTGTACAAGTAGCAAAATTACCGAAAGATGTTTCTGTTGAAATCGAAGTAATTGCCCTAGTTAAGTAACTCTTTGTAAGCGATAACCTCTACTAATCCTTATATTCAACTACAATAAAAATTTTTATCTTAAAAATTTTTAAAAAATTAAAGGAAAAATAGAAATTTTGTGGAATTTATACAAATATATCGCTTATTTAGAAAAGGGTGGTGAACACAAGATGGAAGTAACTGACGTAAGATTACGCCGCGTAAACACAGAAGGCCGCATGAGAGCAATTGCCTCTATTACTCTAGACCATGAATTTGTTGTTCATGATATTCGTGTAATTGATGGTAATAATGGATTATTTGTAGCAATGCCAAGTAAACGTACTCCAGATGGAGAATTCCGTGACATTGCACATCCAATTAATTCTAATACACGCTCTAAAATTCAAGATGCGGTTTTAACAGAGTATCATCGTTTAGGCGAGTTAGAAGAGGTTGAGTTTGAAGAAGCAGGCGCTTCGTAAAATTCGAATGAAAAGGGCTTTTGAAAGAAAGTCTTATAATTTTGTAGCAAACTCCTGTAAGCATTTACAGGAGTTTGTTTTTTTTTGAATAATACACGTTTCTAATTATAAAAATTCATATTTTGAAAAAATAAAGATGAAAAACTTCTAATTTTTTCAAAATCATTTAAAATAGTATAGCTTATTCCTTAAAAAAGATACTAAAGAGTAAAACATCTTATAAGAATTATGGTAAAATTTAATAGTTATAATGTGTTTCTTGAAATATATGATGATTTAGGATAATATCGTTAATGGATAAATAGGTTGCGATGGAGGGTCTATATGTCAAACAGATTTGCAGTGATTCTAGCTGCAGGTAAAGGCACACGTATGAAGTCCAAGCTATACAAAGTGCTGCATCCTGTATGTGGAAAACCAATGGTACAACATGTAGTCAATGAAGTATCTCAATTAGGATTGCAGAAACTTGTAACAGTCGTTGGACATGGTGCTGAAAAGGTACAAGAACAGCTAGGAAACGTAAGTGAGTTTGCATTACAAGCAGAACAACTTGGTACAGCTCATGCTGTCGATCAAGCTGCAAGTGTACTTGCAAATGAAGAGGGAACAACTTTAGTTATTTGTGGTGATACACCTCTAATAACTGCTGAAACGATGGAAGCATTGCTTCAGCAACACGAAGAAGCGGGAGCAATGGCGACGGTACTAACAGCGTACATAGAAGAGCCTGCTGGATATGGCCGTATCGTTCGTAATGAGAATGGTCATGTTGAAAAGATTGTTGAGCATAAGGATGCAAATGAAAAAGAATTAGCTATTAAAGAAATCAATACAGGTACGTATTGTTTTGATAATAAAGCTTTATTTGCTTCACTTTCTAAAGTTTCAAATGATAATGTACAGGGCGAATATTACCTTCCGGACGTTATTGAAATTTTAAAAAATGAAGGTCATATTGTATCAGCTTATCAAACAGAGCACTTCGATGAAACGTTAGGTGTTAACGACAGAGTCGCTCTATCGCAAGCGGAAATTATTATGAAAAATCGTATCAACAGAAAGAACATGGTAAATGGTGTTACAATTATTGATCCAAGTAACACATACATTTCTGCGGATGCAATTATTGGTAGTGATACAGTTCTTCACCCAGGAACGGTTATTGAGGGGAACACTGTAATTGGTTCTGATTGTGAAATTGGACCGCATACAGTAATTCGCGATAGTGAAATTGGAGATCGTACGGTAATTCGTCAATCTACTGTACATGACAGCAAACTTGGTACAGAAGTATCAGTTGGTCCATTTGCACATATTCGCCCAGATTCAGTTATTGGAGATGAAGTGCGCGTTGGAAACTTCGTAGAAATCAAAAAAACTGTTTTTGGTAATAGAAGTAAAGCTTCACACTTAAGTTATATCGGGGATGCACAAGTTGGAGAAGACGTGAATCTTGGTTGTGGTTCAATTACGGTGAACTACGACGGCAAGAATAAATTTAAAACTGTAATTGGTAACGGGGTATTTATTGGATGTAATTCAAACCTTGTTGCTCCTGTAACAGTTGAAGATGGTGCTTATGTGGCAGCAGGCTCTACAATAACAGAGAATGTTCCATCAAAAGCATTATCAGTAGCACGTGCACGTCAAGTTAACAAAGAAGACTATGTTGATCAATTGCTGAATAAGAAAAAATCATAATGTGGAGGGTTAATCTAGATGTCGACTCAATATCTAAATTCTAATTTGAAAGTATTCTCTTTAAACTCTAATAAGGAACTTGCTGAGCAAATCGCAAAGCATATTGGAGTAGGACTAGGAAAATGTTCTGTTGATCGTTTTAGTGATGGAGAAGTTCAAATTAACATTGAAGAAAGTATCCGTGGTTGCGATGTATTCATTATTCAATCTACAAGCTTCCCAGTAAACGAACATATCATGGAATTACTTATTATGATTGATGCATTAAAACGTGCATCTGCAAAAACAATTAATATTGTTATTCCTTACTATGGTTATGCGCGTCAAGACCGTAAAGCGCGTTCTCGTGAACCAATTACATCGAAACTTGTAGCAAACTTGCTTGAAACAGCAGGTGCAACTCGTGTAATCACTCTAGATTTACATGCTCCGCAAATTCAAGGATTCTTTGATATCCCGATCGACCACTTAATGGGTGTACCGATTCTTTCAGACTACTTTGAAGCAAAAGGCCTTAAAGATATCGTAATCGTATCTCCTGATCACGGTGGTGTAACGCGTGCTAGAAAAATGGCGGATCGCCTAAAAGCGCCAATCGCTATTATTGAT
The DNA here is from genome assembly GCF_040459995.1 of Bacillus cereus group sp. MG9. NCBI lineage: Bacteria > Bacillati > Bacillota > Bacilli > Caryophanales > Bacillaceae > Bacillus > Bacillus cereus group sp. MG9. The sequence continues at coordinate 52,890 of NZ_JARVHC010000001.1, forward strand.
AAGCGTCGTCCTCGTCCGAATGTATCAGAGGTAATGAACATTATCGGTAACATTGAAGGCAAAACAGCAATTTTAATTGATGACATCATTGATACAGCTGGTACAATTACATTAGCGGCAAACGCTCTTGTTGAGAACGGTGCTTCTGAAGTATATGCTTGCTGTACACACCCAGTATTATCTGGTCCAGCAATTGAGCGTATTCAAAATTCGAATATTAAAGAGTTAGTTGTAACGAACTCTATCGTATTACCAGAAGAGAAGAAAATTGATAAAGTACATGAACTTTCAGTTGCTCCATTAATCGGAGAAGCAATCATTCGTGTATACGAAGAAGAATCTGTAAGTGTATTATTCAATTAATTGGATAGAATGAGACGTAACCAAGCTTGGTTACGTCTTTTCGTATCGAAAAAAGAAAGTAGTGGTACAAGAATGAAATTAATAGTAGGACTTGGGAACCCAGGTAGAGAATATGAATTAACAAGGCATAATATTGGATTTATGGCAATCGATGAACTTGCAAAACGTTGGAGTATTTCTTTGAATGAACAAAAGTTTAAAGGGGTATTTGGCGCAGGTTTTGTTAATGGGGAAAAAGTAATCTTACTAAAGCCACTTACATATATGAATTTATCTGGGGAAAGTATCCGTCCACTCATGGATTATTATAAAATTGATGTCGAGGACTTCATTGTTATGTACGATGATTTAGATATTCCTGTAGGTAAATTACGCCTTCGCATGAAAGGTAGTGCGGGTGGACATAATGGTGTGAAATCAACAATTTCACATTTAGGAACACAAGAATTTCAACGTATCCGCATGGGAATCGATCGTCCGAAAAATGGGATAAAAGTAGTGGATTACGTATTAGGACGTTTTACATCTGAAGAAATATCTGGCGTTAATCAATCCATTGAAAATGCAGCAGATGCATGTGAGGAATGGTTAAATAAACCTTTTCTCCAAATCATGAATACTTTTAATAGTTAAGCGCACAATCTGGAATATTTTATTTTGTTTTATCCCATACTAGTAGCAATTGGATATTTAGGAGGCTAGTATGGAAGGTTATTATTACTGTAGACATTGTGGAAGTAATGTGGGCTCCATTATCGCAGAAAAAGTATATAGCGACGTTTTGTTTCAACTAACAGAGCAAGAAGTAGTGGATATGATTCATTTTCATGAGAATGGAAATATATATATAAAAACGATTTGTGAATCGTGTCAAGAAACGCTCGCATCTTATCCTGAGTATTATGAATATGAAAAATTTCTGCAATAAAATGTTGTCGCTTTGGCGTGTCCAAAGCATTTTTCTGTTTTCTTTTTCCAAAATATTTGCATAAAATATAGTAACTTGCTCTTTATGTTGAGAGGAGTTTTGAAAATGATAGGTTTATTAGAGCAATTTTATAAAAATGAAGAAATACAATCGGTTATTAATGGGCTAGAAGATGGGTTGAAAGAACAACTTGTATCGGGTATGGCAACATCCTCTCGTTCATTATTAATGGCAGCTTTATATAAAAAGACAAAGCAATCACAACTTATCGTGACGCACAATTTATACCAAGCACAAAAAGTACATGAAGATTTAGTGGCGTTACTTGGTGAAAAAGATGTTTGGCTATATCCGGTAAATGAATTGATAGCATCGGAGGTTGGTGTTGCAAGTCCAGAATTGAAGGCACAGCGTATTGAAGTGTTAAATCGCTTAGCTGCAGGAGAGAATGGGATTATTGTAGCGCCAGTTGCAGGGCTGCGTAGGTTTTTACCAATAAAAGAATTATGGAAGCAAAGGCAAATTGAAATCAATCTAGGGCAAGAGATTGATTTAGATGCACTCTTGCATACTTTACATCATATTGGCTACGAGCGTAAGTCAATGGTAGAAGCTCCAGGAGAGTTCAGTTTACGCGGGGGAATATTAGATATTTACCCATTAACGGAAGAATTACCGTTTCGTATTGAATTCTTCGATACAGAAGTCGATTCTATTCGATTGTTTGATGTGGATGAACAGCGTTCTCAAGATAAAAAGGAAAGTGTTAAGTTCGGTCCAGCAACAGAGTTTTTATTTTCACAGGAAGAATTGAAATCGGGAATTAAGCATCTTGAAGAAGGTTTGACTAAGACGATGCAAAAGCTTTCCGATGATAAATTAAAGACTACTGTGCTTGAGACGGTTAGTCATGAAATTGAAATGTTGAAAAACGGGCAGAGTATAGAACAAATGTTTAAATATTTATCTATTTTCTATAAAGAACCTGCTAGTCTGATAGATTATTTACCAGAAAATGGTGTTGTAATTTTAGATGAGATTTCCCGTATTCAAGAAACAGCATCACATCTTGAAACAGAAGAAGCGGAATGGTATATCTCACTTCTTGGCGAAGGAACAATTATTCAGGATTTATCTTTCTCCCACTCGTTTGAGGAGTTTCTTCATAATAAAAAAAGAAGTTTTGTATATTTAACGTTATTCTTACGCCATATAGCACACACACATCCTCAAAATATTGTAAATGTGACATGTAAAACGATGCAAGATTTCCACGGACAGATGCATTTGTTAAAAACTGAAATTGATAGATGGAATGAAGGTAATTTTACGACCGTTGTGCTTGGAACAGATGATGAACGTGTAAAAAAACTACAACATATTTTAAGTGATTATGATATTGATGCAGACATTGTAGAGGCGACAGATATCTTATTGCCTGGAAGGTTACAAATTGCTGTAGGTGATTTACATGCAGGCTTTGAAATGCCGATGCAAAAGTTTGTTGTCATTACTGAAAAGGAGCTTTTTCATAAGAAGGTTAAAAAATCACAACGTAAGCAAAAGTTATCTAACGCTGAACGTATTAAAAGTTATTCGGAATTAAAAGTTGGAGACCATGTAGTTCATGTAAATCATGGTATAGGTAAATTTTTAGGTATTGAGACATTAGAGATTAATGGTGTTCATAAAGATTATTTAAATATTAAATATCAAGGTAATGATAAGTTATACGTTCCAATTGAACAAATTGATCAAGTGCAAAAATACGTAGGGTCTGAAGGTAAGGAACCAAAAGTTTATAAATTAGGCGGAAATGATTGGAAGAAGGTCAAAACGAAAGTTGAAAAATCTGTACAAGACATTGCAGATGACCTAATTAAATTATATGCCGAGCGTGAAGCTTCGAAAGGTTATGCATATACACCAGATACGGCAGAGCAACAAGAGTTTGAATCTTTATTCCCATATCAAGAGACAGAGGATCAATTACGTTCTATTGAAGAGATTAAGAAAGATATGGAACGCGGACGTCCGATGGATAGGCTTCTTTGTGGTGACGTAGGATATGGAAAGACGGAAGTAGCTATTCGTGCGGCATTTAAAGCAATTATGGATGAAAAACAAGTTGCGATTTTAGTACCAACAACAATCCTTGCACAACAACACTATGAAACAATTCGAGAGCGTTTTCAAGATTACCCGATTAATATAGGGTTACTAAGTAGATTCCGCACACGAAAACAACAAAATGAAACGATTAAAGGTTTAAAAGATGGAACGGTGGATATTGTAATCGGAACGCATCGTATTTTATCTAAAGATGTTACTTATAAAGATTTAGGACTTCTTATTATTGATGAAGAACAAAGATTCGGCGTTACACATAAAGAAAAAATTAAACAATTGAAAGCAAATGTTGACGTGTTAACATTAACGGCAACTCCGATTCCACGTACACTTCATATGTCTATGCTTGGTGTGCGCGATTTATCTGTTATTGAGACACCACCAGAGAATCGTTTCCCAGTACAAACATATGTAGTAGAGTATAATCCAGCGTTAATGCGAGAAGCGATAGAGCGAGAGTTAGCAAGAGGCGGTCAAATTTACTTCCTATATAACCGTGTGGAGGATATTGAAAGAAAAGCAGATGAAATTTCGATGTTAGTTCCAGATGCTCGTGTAACATACGCACATGGGAAAATGAATGAAGGTGAATTAGAGTCTGTTATGCTATCGTTTTTAGAAGGGCAGCATGATGTTCTTGTAAGTACGACAATTATTGAGACGGGTGTAGATATTCCGAATGTAAATACATTAATTGTATTTGATGCAGATCGTATGGGATTATCGCAGTTGTATCAGCTTCGTGGTCGTGTTGGGCGTTCTAATCGCGTCGCGTATGCATACTTTGCATACAAACGTGATAAAGTGTTATCGGAAGTTGCAGAGAGGCGTCTGCAAGCAATTAAAGAGTTTACAGAGCTTGGATCTGGTTTCAAAATTGCGATGAGAGACTTATCAATTCGTGGTGCGGGTAATTTGTTAGGGGCAGAACAACATGGATTTATTGATTCTGTCGGATTTGATCTATATTCTCAAATGTTAAAAGATGCAATTGAGCAACGTAGAGGAACAGACGGAGTTGAAAATACCGTTAATGTTGAAATTGATTTAGAAGTAGATGCATATTTACCGGATGCGTACATTTCAGATAGTAAACAAAAAATTATGATGTATAAACAATTTAGAGGTATTTCTGCAATTGAAGATATTGAAGAGCTGCAGGAAGAGATGATCGACAGATTTGGTGATTATCCACAAGAAGTTGGTTATTTATTACAAATTGCAAACATTAAAGTGTTGGCAATGAAAGAACAAATTGAGTTAATTAAGCAAAATAAATTTGAAGTAACATTCCTGTTTTCTGAACAAGCGAGCCAAAATATAGATGGTGGAAAATTATTCATGCTAGGAAGTAGTTTTGGCCGTATGATCGGTCTTGGTATGGAGGGGTCACAATTGAAAATTGTGATGAAAACGAATGGATTAGAGACGTCGAAATGGTTAACAATTGCTGAAAATTTATTAAAAGGCTTGCCAGATGTAAAAAAAGAAGTAATAAATGCCTAATATAAGATAAAAAATACAATTCGACGTGCATAGAAGAACTAATGTGTAAAATACTATGTTTAATAGTTGGTGATTTTTACATGAACAGGTAAATTCACCACTTTGATCATCAGTAGAAAGTGAGGCAGCATTAGAATGAAAGCAACTGGAATCGTACGTCGAATTGATGATTTAGGCAGGGTAGTAATTCCGAAGGAAATTCGTAGAACTTTACGTATTCGTGAGGGAGATCCACTAGAAATATTTGTTGATCGCGATGGAGAAGTGATTTTGAAAAAATATTCTCCAATTAGTGAACTAGGTAATTTTGCAAAGGAATATACGGAAGCTTTATACGATAGCTTAGGACATAATGTGCTTGTATGCGATCGTGATTCTATTATCGCAGTAGCAGGCGCATCTAAAAAAGAATACTTAAATAAAAGTGTTGGCGATTTAATTGAGAAGACAATGGAAGAGCGTAAGTCTGTAATTATGACAGATGAAAGCGAAATTTCAATTATTGATGGAGTAACAGAAAAAGTGAGCTCTTATACAATTGGCTCGATTATTGCAAATGGAGATCCAATCGGAGCTGTCGTTATCTTCTCTAAAGAGGCTATTATAAGTGAAGTAGAGCATAAATCAGTAAATACAGCTGCAAGCTTTTTAGCGAAACAAATGGAGCAGTAGCGAAGTGTAATTTCTATAAGTAGCAATCTTTCCTAATTATGATATTTCTATTTGAGAAATTAACTATTTGGAGATATAAGTATATTGAACGAAGGTAGCGCTTTGCTACCTTTTTTCATTGAATATTTTTGCTGTTGAAAGAAGTCAGTGAATGTAAGGAATATGAAGGAGAGCCAGTTTTTCTTTGTGATATAATACGAGGGGTGAGAATAGAAAAAGGAGTTTTCTTGTATGGAAGCGAAGAAGTACCAAGCCTTTTGGCGTGGGGCTATTATATTAACAATCGCAAGTTTTGTTACGAAGGTATTAAGCGCTTTTTACCGTATTCCATATCAAAATATAGCGGGTGATGTTGGTTTTTATATTTACCAACAAATTTATCCGTTTTATGGATTTTGTTTGATTTTAGCTACTTATGGGTTTCCCATTATTATTTCAAAAATGGTCGCAGAAAGATTAGAACGAGGAAAACAAAAAGAAGCAGAAGAAATTATTTGTGTATCTTTTTGGTTTTTATTAGGAATTGGATTTATAGGATTTTTCACATTATTCTTTGGGGCCAAAACAATTGCATCGGCTATGGGCGATATACATTTAGATAAATTATTACGCGTTATTTCGTTTTCATTCCTACTAATGCCATTTTTATCTGTAGCGAGAGGATATTTTCAAGGATTCAATAATATGATGCCGACGGCTGTTTCGCAAGTAATTGAACAAACGATTCGTGTTTCTATTATTGTATTTTTATCACTATTCCTTATTGCTCATGGATTTGATTTATATACAGTTGGTGCGGGTGCCATGCTAGGTTCAATTGCAGGCGGGCTTATTGGGATTATCGTACTTTTACTTTATATGCGTCATGATTTCCATGCTATTTTCTTCAAAGGATGGAAGGGAATTAGAAATAAAAAAGGGATTGTTCGAATCCTTTTTTGGCAGGGATTAGCGATTTGTGTTAGTAATTTAGTCCTTATTTTTATACAAATGGCGGATTCTATTTCCTTGTATACTTTGCTTATTCGTGCGGGAGAGCAAGTTGAAAATGCAAAGGTACTAAAAGGTGTTTATGATAGAAGTATCCCACTTATGCAATTAGGTACTGTTGTGACAACTTCTTTCTCATTGTCACTTATTCCTATTATTACAGCGGCGAAAGAAAGAGGAGATCTTTCATTTATTCAAGAAAAGGTAAAGTTAGCAATGAAAATAACATTTGTTATTGGATCTGCAGCTGCTATTGGATTAACTTGTATTATTCAACCTACAAATATTATGTTGTTTGAAAATAGTGATGGATCAGATGTGTTATCGATTTTATCTTTATCTATTTTATTTAGTTCATTGTCAATTACAACTGCTTCCATTTTGCAAGGAGTGGGACAAACATTAAAACCAGCAATATTCGTTGTATTTGGAGGTTGTTTGAAGTTAGTTTTAAACTATATATTAATGCCGTATTTTGGTGTAAAGGGAGCTGCAATTGCAACTTTAGTTGCGCTTATTGTAATTGCCTTGCTAAATAGTGTGTTACTTATGCGAGCTGTATCGGAGCCGCTTATTGATAGGCGGAATATGTTAGGTGTAGCTATTAGTGGTATCGGTATGGGGTTTGTATTAATAATCTTTATGCGTATGTTGCGAATGTCCGGATTAGTAATTGATACAGGACATAGAGGAATTGCGACGCTTGAAGCGCTGTTAGGTGTAGCTATCGGTGGATTAGCATATATGTTTTTAATTTTAAAATTTCGTGTATTTACAAAAGAAGAATTAGGAACCGTTATGAAACAAGAGAAAAAAGAAGGTTCATTGAAGAAGAGTGGATAGAGGTGACTGGTTGTGAGTGGAATCATTACTATTTTAGGATTAGGTGCTGGTGAGTTAGATCAGTTAACGATGGGTGTATATCGAAAGATAAAAGAAGCAGACCATATGTTTGTTAGAACGAAGGAACACCCAGTTATAGAAGAATTGGAGAAAGAAGCTATAAAGTATACGGCCTTTGATAATGTATATGAGGCACATGATACATTTGAAATCGTATATGAAACAATTGCGAATACATTGTTAGAACAAGCTAAAGGCGCAGAAATTATTTATGCTGTTCCAGGTCATCCGCTTGTAGCAGAAAGAACAGTTCAGCTACTTTTGGAAAAAGGAGAAGCAGCAAATATTGAAGTGCGAATTGAAGGTGGACAAAGTTTCCTTGATCCGATGTTTGCAAGTCTAAAAATTGATCCGATTGAAGGGTTCCAATTAATTGATGCTACATCATTTGAAAGAGGACAATTAGAATTACGTCAACATTTAATCTTTTGCCAAGTGTATGATGCATTCGTTGCTTCAGATGTGAAGCTAACGTTAATGGAGATTTTGCCAGATGATTACGAAGTGTATATCGTAACAGCTGCAGGGACTTCATTCGAGCAAGTGAAAAAGGTATCGTTATACATGTTAGATCACGAAACAGAATTAAATAATTTAACGAGTGTGTATGTACCGCCGGTTAAGGAACGTGCGTCCTTATATCAGCAGTTTGATGTGCTTAGAGCAATTATTGCTGATCTTCGTGGACCGAATGGTTGCCCATGGGATAAAAAGCAAACTCATCAATCTTTAAAGAAATACTTAATTGAAGAAGCGTATGAAGTGCTAGAAGCAATTGATGAAGAGGATGATGATCATTTAGTAGAAGAACTAGGTGATATATTATTACAAGTTATGCTTCATGCCCAAATTGGAGAGGATGAAGGTTGGTTCTCTATAGATGATATTATTCGGACTTTAGCTGAGAAAATGGTTCGTCGTCATCCGCATGTGTTTGGGGATACGGATGTAAATAATGCTGATGAAGTGATTGCAAATTGGGAAGAAATTAAAAAACAAGAAAAGGGATTCGTGAAAGAATCTGTTTTAGCGGGTATTCCAAAAAGCTTGCCACAACTAATGCGTGCTTATGAAATTCAGAAGAAAGCTGGAAAGGTTGGATTTGATTGGGTTGATGTGCAGCCGATGATAGAGAAGGCCTTAGAAGAATGGCAAGAATTCCAACAAGAAGTTGTAAACATGGATGAGAAAAAGATGCTAGGTGAATTTGGTGATTTACTATTTGCATTTGTGAATATAGCTCGTCATTATAAATTAGATCCAGAAGAAGCGTTACGTTCAACTAATGAGAAATTTATGGATCGCTTTTTATACATGGAAGCAAAAGTAGCTGAAATGAATAAGGAAATGCAAGATTTATCATTAGAACAGTTAGATATTTTATGGGAAGAGGCAAAACAAACAGAGCGTTAATAGGGGGATTTGATATGCGTCTAGATAAATTTTTGAAAGTATCACGTTTAATTAAAAGAAGAACATTAGCAAAAGAAGTGTCTGACCAAGGAAGAATTTCGATTAATGGCCAAGTGGCAAAAGCGAGTTCAGATGTGAAGGTAGAGGATGAATTAACAATTCGTTTCGGGCAAAAAATAGTAACTGTGAAAGTAAATGAATTGAAAGAAACAACTAAAAAAGAAGATGCAGCAAACATGTATAGTCTCGTTCGTGAGGAAAAAGTGAAAGCGGAAGAAGGCTTGTTCTAAAATAGGTTAGCCCTTCATACATTACTATTAGCTAGTATAAAGCTATGGGGGGATTTTCGTGAATAATGGTTACTCACCTATGTCTTCTAATCAACAAAATGTTTCTGTAGAGCATGATATTATCATGCGTGGCAGGCGTGTAATCGACATTACTGGTGTAAAGCAAGTAGAGAGTTTTGATAGCGAAGAGTTTTTACTCGAGACTGTAATGGGTTTTTTAACAATTCGTGGTCAAAATTTGCAAATGAAGAATTTAGATGTAGAAAAGGGTGTTGTATCAATTAAAGGGAAAGTTCATGAAATGCTGTATATTGATGAGAACCAAGGGGAGAAAACTAAAGGCTTCTTTAGTAAGTTGTTTAAATGAGCCTAACAATTCAGTTGTATACAATGCTTTCGATGATTGGAATGGGTGCTTGGATTGGTGCTTCTTTAGATACATACCAACGGTTTTTAAAACGCCAAGAGCGTAAACGTTGGCTTGTATTTATACATGATATACTATTTTGGATTGTCCAAGCATTATTCGTTTTTTATGTATTACTGCGTGTAAATGAAGCCGAACTACGTATATATGTATTTTTGGCGTTACTATGTGGTTTTGCAGCATATCAAAGCTTATTGAAAGCACTATACATGAAGATGTTAAATTTTCTCATCTATATTTTTGTACAAACAACACAATTTTTTGTTCGAATTATACAGCTACTCATGATAAAACCTGTTATTATTATAGCACAGCTATTTATTGCATTTATATTATTCTTATTTCGTATACTGCTTTCAATTGGACATGTGTTATGGAAAATGGTGATTTGGATATTACTTTTCATATGGAAAGTTTTTTTCTCGCCTGTTCGGTTTATTGCTTCGCTCATATGGAAACTTCTCCCTAATCGTGTTAAACTTTTTATAATGAAGCATGTAGGGTTCCTGCAATATGTAGCAAAATTGAAGGGACATATCTTCCAATTATGGGTGCGTATAAAAAAGAAGTTAGGGGGACCTCGGAAATGAGGGAACTGAGACAAAGAACAATCGACAAACAGAGTCCAAATCCTGTTAAAGAACATATAATACAAACGGATGAGAACAGGAAGCGACTTTATCGCCGTTTAGCGGTTTTTCTTGTCTTTGCTTTTACAATTATTGCTAGTATTAGTGTGACGTTTTATCAACAAAACAGTTCCATTAAAGCAAAAGAAGCAAAAGTTAAGGACATGAAAAAAGAACTGGATTCATTAACGAAAAAAGAAAAGAATCTAAAAGATGAAGTTCAAAAGTTGAATGATGAAGAGTACGTTTTAAAGATTGCTAGAAGGGATTATTTCTTCTCCGGAAAAGGGGAGATAATTTTTCCTGTTTCTAAGTAGAGTATGTCTTATTGACACTGTATTTTAGGATTATATATAATAAAGTAAAATTTGACTTTTTAACCACTAAGGAGGAGCATTTTTTTTATGTCAATCGAGGTAGGCAGCAAGTTACAGGGTAAAGTAACAGGTATTACAAATTTTGGGGCTTTTGTGGAGCTGCCAGAAGGCTTAACAGGTCTTGTTCATATTAGTGAAGTTGCTGATAATTATGTGAAAGATATTAACGATCACTTAAAAGTAGGCGACCAAGTAGAAGTAAAAGTTATCAATGTTGAAAAAGATGGCAAAATTGGCCTATCTATTAAGAAAGCGAAAGAACGTGAAAAAACAGAAGGAGATCGTCCACGCGGTGAATACCAACGTGGTGGTGATCAACAACGTTCTGGACGTCCACAACGTAATAATCGTTCTTCCAACAGAGATAACCGCGGTGGCGGTAACGAACGAGCTCCAAAAGAAACATTTGAGCAAAAGATGGCACGCTTTTTAAAAGATAGTGAAGATCGTTTAACTTCTTTAAAGCGTAACACAGAATCTAAACGTGGTGGCCGTGGCGCACGTCGCGGATAATAAGTCCGTTTAATTCTTAACATATAGAGAGGTACCCAGAGTAATTACTCGGGTACTTTTTTATGTGAGAGAATATATTTTTAAAAAAGTTTTCGAGATGTATTGACTTTAAAATATATCTGATGTAATATACTAATTGTCCGTTAAATACGATGACATGGCGGTGTAGCTCAGCTGGCTAGAGCGTACGGTTCATACCCGTGAGGTCGGGGGTTCGATCCCCTCCGCCGCTATATTTAATTTAACGGCCCGTTGGTCAAGTGGTTAAGACACCGCCCTTTCACGGCGGTAACACGGGTTCGAATCCCGTACGGGTCATCTAAAAAGATCATGCAAATTTGCATGGTCTTTTTTTGTTAAATATAAATTAAGACGTACAATACTTCTACAAAATCACCCTATATTTTCTGAACATTCTTTCAACTAGCTTTAAATAAATTAAATACTATGTATATATGTAGATTTATTTCGAATAAAAAGTCGAACGATTATAAAAGTCAAAACTGTTGTTTTGACAAAAAAACCAATAATCATCTTTTATAATAACAGTAATTAAACTATGCAGGTGGTGTTAAAAATATGCCTAAAGCAGGAAGGAATACTATGAATACAAGTGCATTGGCGATGAATGAAAGTCAGCTTGGAACAATAAAGTGGACGAGTAAGTTGCGAATGAAGTTTGAAAAAGTTTTCTTTAGATGGGGATTCATTATTGCTGTTATTGGTTTTCTTTTGGGACGAGCATATATATTAACAAACATTTTACCGTTTGCATTGCCGTTTTTTGCTGCTGTTTATGTTATGAAGCGAGATAAAATGCCGCTCGCGTTCTTAGCCCTAATGGGGGGAGCACTTTCAGTTTCAATAGATAATTTATTTTTTACTTTTGCATCTATCTTTACCTTCTTTATTTATAATATCTTCTTTAGTCGGTTTACACGTAAAACTGTTGGACTTGTACCATTCCAAGTATTTATCTCCGCATTAACCGCACATTTAGTTGTTGTATATTTTGCACAGCAAACCGTCACCATGTATGATCTGCTCGTCAGTACGATCGAAGCGGGGCTTAGCTTCGTATTAACGATGATATTTTTACAAAGTGTTCCGCTTTTAGTGGAAAGGAAAGGGAAGCAACAAGCGTTAGAAACAGAAGAAATTGTTTGTTTAATTATATTACTAGCATCTGTTTTAACGGGCACAACGGATTGGTTTGTTTATGATGCTTCTATTCAACATATTTTCACTAGATATTTAGTATTAGTATTTGCCTTTATTGCAGGGGCAGCTACAGGGTCCACGGTAGGAGTTGTCACTGGGTTAATATTAAGTTTAGCAAATGTGGCGAGCTTGTCTCAACTTAGTCTCCTTGCCTTTTCAGGATTGCTTGGGGGATTGTTAAAAGAAGGGAAGCGTATAGGAGTTAGTTTAGGTTTATTAATTGGTACAAGCTTAATTACATTATATGTAGACAAGCAAACAAGTATTGTAACAACTTTAATTGAATCTGGTGTAGCGATTGTTTTCTTCTTATTAACACCGAAGCTTGTTATGGATCGTATTGCTAAATTTATGCCGGGTACACAGGAACATTCACAGGATCAACAACAATATTTAAGAAGAGTGCGCGATGTTACAGCAAACAAAATCAATCAATTTGCTAATGTATTTGCTGCTTTGTCTAATAGCTTTTCTGTATACGGGTATGTGGAGGAGGAAGATAAAGAAACAGAAGCTGATTTATTTTTAAGTACAATTACTGCAAAAACATGTCAAACATGCTTTAAGAAGGATCAATGTTGGGTAGTTAATTTTGATAAAACATACGATTATATGAAACAAATAATGAGTGAAACAGAAGAAGGAACGCTGCAGCATAATCGGAAGTTAGTTCGTGAATGGGACAAGCATTGTGTGAGAGGGAAGAAAGTAACGGATTTAGTAGCAGGTGAATTAGATCACTTCTATGAGGGGCAGAAATTAAGAAAACAAATGAAGGAAAATCGTAGAATTGTAGCGGAGCAATTACTAGGTGTATCAAAAGTGATGGAGGATTTCGCTAAGGAGATACAACGAGAAAGAGAGAACCATCAGGCGCAGGAGGAGCAAATTTTACAAGCGTTTCGTGATTTTGGTGTCGAAGTGGAGCATGTTGATATTTATTGTTTAGATAGAGGAAGTATTGATATTGAAATGTTGATTCCGGCTGCATCTAATGAACATGGGGAATGTGAGAAGTTGGTTGCTCCAATGCTTTCAGATATTTTAAAAGAGAATATCGTCGTTAAGCATGAAGAGAAATCCTCATATCCAAATGGGCACAGTTTAATATCATTTGGTTCAGCGAAGACATATTCTCTTGATACAGGATTGGCCACAGCTGCAAAAGGTGGTGGGTTTATTTCAGGTGATTCCTACGCGATGATGGATTTGAGCGTTGGTAAATATGCACTTGCGATTAGTGATGGTATGGGAAATGGACAAAGGGCTCATATGGAGAGTAGGGAAACGGTAAAATTATTACAAAAGATACTTCAATCAGGTATTGATGAAGAAATAGCGATTAAGTCCATCAATTCGATTCTTTCTTTAAGGACGACAGAGGAGATGTATACAACGCTTGACTTGGCTATGGTAGATTTGCGGGATGCGAGTGCGAAGTTTTTAAAGATTGGATCGACGCCGAGTTTTGTTAAACGCGGGAATAATATTTTGAAAATTGAGGCAAGTAATTTGCCGATGGGAATCATTGAAGATGTTGAAGTTGATGTGGTTGGTGAGCAATTAAAAACGGGCGATCTTCTTATCATGATGAGTGACGGCATCTTTGAGGGAGCGCAACATGTGGAGAATCACGAATTATGGATAAAACGTAAAATTAAAGAACTGCAAACAGAGGACCCACAGGAAATCGCTGATATTATTATGGAAGAAGTAATTCGCTCTGGTGATGGTTATATAAATGATGATATGACTATTGTGGTGGCGAAAGTAAAGAAAAATATGCCGAAGTGGGCTACGATTCCAATAGTAGGAATGCAGGCGCAATAAAATAATCAAAAAACCTAGGTAGATGCCTAGGTTTTTTTGATTAAAAAGGTAATGTGATTACTTTGTTAAATATACAGGAGGGATGTAAGATAAAAATATGGATTTTGTACATCTTTTTTTTGCACAATGTTTGTAAAAGTTGTACCATTATATACAAGGTAACTAATGTTGTTGTTCTTGTTTAATGAAAGGTGATTGCGAAGTTGAAAGATGCATTTGTTGAAAAAGTAGATGACTTTGTAAAGCAGCATGATGTATTAAAGAAACATTCAACAATTGTTGTAGGGGTTTCTGGTGGTCCTGACTCTTTGGCTCTTTTATATTATTTGTTAGAAAAAAGGGCAGAAAAACAGCTAGAAATTGTAGTAGCACATGTGGACCATATGTTTAGAGGTAATGAATCTTATGAGGATTTACAGTTTGTACAGGGTCTTTGCAAAGAGCTAGGAGTTATTTGTGAAACGCTAAGGATTAATGTGTCGCAATATCAACAGCAATATGGAATGAATGCACAAGTTGCAGCTAGAGAATGCAGATATGCATTTTTGGAAAGAATAATGAAGAAATATGATGCGAGATATGTAGCTCTTGGTCACCATGGAGATGATCAAGTAGAGACGATTTTAATGCGCCTTGTACGAGGGAGTACTCCGAAAGGATACGCAGGAATTGCAGTGAAGCGATCTTTTCATAATGGATATTTAATTAGGCCGTTACTTGGGGTAACTAAGGAAGAAATTGTTGATTACTGTAATAAATTAAAAGTTATTCCGCGTATAGATCCGAGTAATAAAAAAGAAGTATATACAAGGAATCGATTACGTAAATATGTCCTTCCTTATTTGAAAGAAGAAAATCCACAAATGCATGAGAAATTTCAAAAATTTAGCGTGCAGATGCAAGAGGATGAGGCTTATTTGCAGGAATTAGCTTTTGAGAAAATGAATAAAGTAATTACAAAAAAAAGCGATAAACAAATTAGCTTATCAATTCCTGCCTTTGAATCCATGTCTATGCCTTTACAAAGAAGAGGGATTCAACTAATATTAAACTATCTTTATGAATATAAGATTCCATCTTCGCTTTCTTCTATACATATTGACAAGGTGATTGGATTTTTTAAGCGGGCACAACCTTCAGGTTCACTAGATTTTCCAGGTGGTTTGAAAATTGTTCGCACATACGAAGAATGTGGTTTTGGATTTAAACAAGAAATTGTTTCTCCTTTTTCGCAAGATTTATCAGTACCTGGGACAATTATATTGCCGAATGGGGATAAACTTGTAACAGAGGTGAGCGAAGATATACCGAGTAACATGAATGAAACAGTATTTGTTGCTAAGTATAATGATATATCGTATCCACTTCGTATTCGGTCTAGGGAAAATGGAGATCGCATGTCAATGCAAGGTATGGATGGTACAAAAAAGATAAAAGCTGTTTTTATCGAAGCAAAAGTACCAAAAGAAAAAAGAGAAGAATGGCCGATCGTTTGTGACGCAAGTGGAAATATTATTTGGGTACCCTTGTTGAAACGATCTGCGTTTGCTACTTCGAAAGAGCTAGCAAAGAAGGGTAAATACATGATTATTCACTACAAAAGCAAGGAGTCTTCCGGGAGGATAATGAAATGATGAATCAAGATATCGAAAAAGTATTAATTTCTGAAGAACAAATACAAGAAAAGGTGCACGAACTAGGTGCAGTTATTGCAGAGGATTACAAAAATACAGTACCTCTTGCGATTGGTGTACTAAAGGGTGCAATGCCATTTATGGCAGATTTATTAAAGAGAACAGATACATATCTTGAAATGGATTTTATGGCTGTATCTAGCTACGGTCACTCTACAGTTTCGACAGGCGAAGTAAAAATCTTAAAAGATCTTGATACTTCGGTAGAAGGTCGCGATATTTTAATCGTTGAAGATATTATTGATAGCGGTCTTACACTAAGCTATTTAGTGGATCTGTTTAAATATCGTAAAGCGAAATCTGTAAAAATTGTTACTTTATTAGATAAGCCAACAGGCCGTAAGGTTGATCTGAAAGCAGATTATGTTGGATTTATTGTTCCTCATGAATTTGTTGTAGGATATGGATTAGATTATAAAGAGCAGTACCGTAATCTTCCTTATGTAGGAGTATTAAAACCAAGTGTTTACTCAAATTAATTAAATATAGGCGTTACAATTGTATAGGAAATTTTTTTTATGTTACGATTTACTATAGTGTTTATGCCGTGAGAGGAGGTTAGGAATGAATCGTATCTTCCGTAATACCATCTTTTATTTACTGATATTCTTAGTAGTAATTGGAATCGTGAGCTATTTTAATGGTTCGACGCAAAAAACGACATCAGTTAGCTACGATAAATTCATTACTCAACTTGAAAAAGGTGAAGTGCGTAATGTGCAGCTTCAACCGAAAAATGGTGTGTTTGAGGTAAAGGGACAATTCAAGACTTCTAGCCAAGGAGAACAATTTGTTACTTATGCACCAAATACTGAGGAATTACAAAAGAAAATTAATGATAAAGCGCAAGGGGCTGAAGTTAAGTATCAACCAGCAGAAGAAACAAGTGCTTGGGTAACGTTCTTTACTTCTATCATTCCGTTTGTCATTATCTTCATTTTATTCTTCTTCTTATTAAACCAAGCTCAGGGCGGCGGTAGCCGTGTTATGAACTTCGGGAAAAGTAAGGCGAAGCTATACAATGATGAAAAGAAAAAAATTCGTTTCAGAGATGTTGCTGGAGCGGATGAAGAGAAACAAGAACTTGTTGAGGTAGTTGAATTCTTGAAAGACCCTCGTAAGTTCGCTGAAGTTGGTGCCCGTATTCCGAAGGGTGTTCTATTAGTGGGACCTCCAGGTACAGGTAAAACTTTACTAGCACGTGCTGTTGCAGGTGAAGCAGGCGTTCCGTTCTTCTCTATTAGTGGTTCTGACTTCGTAGAGATGTTCGTCGGTGTCGGTGCATCCCGTGTACGTGATTTATTTGAAAATGCAAAGAAAAATGCTCCTTGTATCATTTTCATTGATGAAATTGATGCAGTAGGACGTCAACGTGGCGCGGGTCTTGGCGGTGGTCATGATGAGCGTGAACAAACGTTGAACCAATTGCTTGTTGAAATGGATGGATTCGGTGCAAACGAAGGTATTATTATCATCGCTGCGACAAACCGTCCTGATATTCTTGATCCAGCGTTATTACGTCCAGGTCGTTTTGACCGTCAAATTACAGTAGATCGTCCAGATGTAAATGGTCGTGAAGCTGTACTTAAGGTACACGCTCGTAATAAACCGCTTGATGAGAATGTCAACTTAAGAGCAATTGCAACTCGTACACCAGGATTCTCTGGTGCCGATCTTGAAAACTTATTAAACGAAGCTGCTTTAGTAGCTGCGCGTCAAGATAAGAAGAAAATTGATATGAGTGACATCGATGAAGCGACGGATCGTGTTATTGCAGGTCCAGCTAAGAAAAGTCGCGTTATCTCTGAAAAAGAACGTAATATCGTTGCATTCCATGAGGCCGGCCATACTGTAATTGGTGTTGTCCTTGATGAAGCAGATATCGTTCATAAAGTAACCATTGTCCCTCGTGGTCAAGCTGGTGGATATGCGGTAATGCTTCCGAAGGAAGATCGTTACTTCATGACAAAACCAGAGTTACTTGATAAAATCACTGGTTTACTTGGTGGTCGAGTAGCTGAGGAGATTGTATTTGGTGAAGCAAGTACAGGTGCTCACAACGACTTCCAACGTGCGACTGGTATTGCAAGACGTATGGTTACAGAATTCGGGATGAGTGATAAGCTTGGACCGATGCAATTTGGTAGCTCACAAGGTGGTCAGGTATTCTTAGGAAGAGACTTCCATTCAGAACAAAACTACAGTGATGCAATCGCGCATGAAATTGATGTGGAAATGCAAATAATTATTAAAGACTGTTATGCTCGTGCGAAACAAATTCTTACTGAAAAACGCGATAAGCTTGATATTATCGCGAAAACGTTACTTGAAGTAGAAACATTAGATGCAGAGCAAATTAATCATTTATATGATTATGGCAGATTACCTGAGCGTCCAACATCTTCAGATGATGTGAAAGTAAACATCAATATGAAGAAAGACGATGAAGATACAGAAGATAAGTAAGAAAAAAAGGAGTGACAATAGTCACTCCTTTTTTTTGTGGAATGAATTTAAGTGGCAAAAAAAATTGAATGAAGCTAGTATTAAAAATTGAAATAGAGAGTAATCTTTTTGTACAATGATGAGTATAGAAAAACTGATTATATAAGTATGTGTGATATGATGTTTTTATAAGTTTTATACATACTGCGCAAATATAGATTAAATAAGATAAGTGGTGAGAATATGATTTTTGTATTGGATGTAGGGAACACAAATGCGGTACTAGGTGTGTTTGAAGAGGGAGAACTTCGTCAGCATTGGCGCATGGAAACAGATCGTCATAAAACAGAAGATGAGTATGGGATGCTTGTAAAGCAGTTACTTGAGCATGAAGGTCTTTCTTTTGAAGATGTGAAAGGTATTATTGTGTCTTCAGTCGTACCGCCAATTATGTTCGCTTTAGAGCGTATGTGTGAAAAGTATTTTAAAATTAAACCGCTTGTAGTGGGGCCTGGGATAAAAACTGGCTTGAATATTAAATATGAAAATCCACGTGAAGTAGGCGCGGACCGAATTGTAAATGCAGTAGCAGGAATCCACTTATATGGAAGTCCGCTTATTATTGTTGATTTTGGTACGGCTACTACATATTGTTATATTAACGAAGAGAAGCATTATATGGGTGGCGTCATTACGCCAGGAATTATGATTTCGGCAGAGGCTTTATATAGCAGGGCAGCAAAGCTTCCTCGTATTGAAATTACAAAACCGGGTAGTGTTATCGGGAAGAATACAGTAAGTGCAATGCAATCAGGTATTCTTTATGGATACGTTGGACAAGTGGAAGGTATTGTTAAGCGTATGAAGGAAGAAGCTAAGCAAGAACCGAAAGTTATTGCAACAGGTGGATTAGCAAAATTAATTTCAGAAGAATCAAATGTAATTGATATTGTAGATCCGTTTTTAACGTTAAAAGGTTTGTATATGTTATATGAGCGTAATGCAAATTTACAACATGAGAAGGGTGAATAAATAAGTATGAAAGATTATTTAGTAAAAGCGTTAGCGTTTAATGGAGAGGTTCGTGCTTATAGTGTACGTACAACAAATACAGTAAGTGAGGCGCAAAAGCGTCATGATACATGGAGAACAGCTTCAGCGGCACTTGGTCGTTCTTTAACTGCGGGTACAATGATGGGTGCTATGTTAAAAGGCGAGCAGAAGTTAACGATTAAAGTGGAGGGTAACGGCCCGATTGGTCCTATCTTAGTCGATGCTCATGCAAATGGGGATGTACGTGGTTATGTAACGAATCCGCATGTTGATTTTGAAGGAACGGAACAAGGAAAATTACGTGTATATCAAGCGGTAGGTACAGAAGGATTTGTAACGGTAATTAAAGATATCGGTATGCGTGAACCGTTTATTGGTCAATCTCCCATTGTTTCAGGAGAACTAGGGGAAGATTTCACATATTATTTCGCGGTTTCTGAGCAGACACCTTCTTCTGTAGGTGTTGGTGTTCTTGTAAATGGAGATGATAGCGTATTAGCGGCGGGTGGATTCATTCTTCAAATTATGCCAGGTGCGCAGGAAGAAACAATTTCATTTATTGAAGAGCGTCTTCAACAAATCCCGCCGGTATCACAATTAATCGAACAAGGTCTTTCTCCAGAAGAATTACTGTATGAAGTGCTTGGAGAAGATAAAGTGAAAGTGCTAGAAACAATGGATGTTCAATTTAATTGTACATGTTCACGTGAGCGTATTGAAAGTGTGCTAATTAGTTTAGGTAAAGCGGAGTTAGAACAAATTCGTGCAGAAGAAGAAGAGACGGAAGTTCACTGTCACTTCTGTAATGAACGACATAAATTCGCTAAAGAAGATATTACAAGTCTAATTGAGAAGCTGTAATAAAGAAGTTTAGGTGGAGAATCAGCCGCCCAAATAGATTGACAAACAGGGAATTTTCTGACAAAATCTAAATATAGATAAAACCAATAAAAATACTCGGTGTTAGGAGTGACAGGAATGCGAGTGGCACAATCAGTTTCAGAATTAATCGGGAAAACGCCGATCGTTAAGTTGAACCGCATCGTAGAATCAGACAGCGCAGATGTATACTTAAAATTAGAATTTATGAATCCGGGGAGCAGTGTTAAAGATCGTATCGCGTTAGCTATGATTGAAGATGCTGAAAATAAAGGATTATTAAAAGAGGGCGATACAATCATTGAGCCGACAAGTGGTAACACAGGTATTGGCTTAGCGATGGTAGCAGCTGCTAAAGGATATAAGGCAATTTTAGTAATGCCAGAAACAATGAGTATTGAGCGTCGTAATTTATTACGCGCTTACGGTGCTGAATTAGTATTGACTCCAGGACCTGAAGGAATGGGCGGAGCAATTCGAAAGGCAACTGAATTAGCAGAAGAACATGGGTACTTTATACCACAACAGTTCCAAAATCAAGCGAATCCAGAAATCCATCGTATAACAACAGGTCCAGAAATTGTTGAACAGATGGGGGATCAATTAGATGCGTTTATCGCAGGTATTGGTACAGGTGGAACAATTACAGGTGCCGGTGAAGTGCTGAAAGAGGCTTATAAAGATATCAAAATTTACGCGGTAGAACCTGCGGATTCACCAGTATTATCTGGTGGAAAGCCAGGACCACATAAGATTCAAGGAATTGGAGCGGGGTTTGTTCCGGAGACATTGGATGTAGAGGTATATGATGAAATTATTCAAGTGAAAACGGAGCAAGCGTTCGAATATGCGAGAAGAGTGGCTAAAGAAGAAGGTATTTTAGTTGGTATCTCTTCGGGAGCAGTCGTTTATGCAGCGACAGAAGTTGCGAAGAAATTAGGTAAAGGGAAAAAGGTACTTGTTATTATCCCAAGTAACGGTGAACGTTATTTAAGTACACCACTTTATCAATTTGAGTCATAAGTGAATGTGATTTGAAAAGCATCCTTAAAAAAGGATGCTTTTTCTTTTTTGATTGGAAAAAGGAAAAGAGTGAATGACTAGAAAACTTCATGTAAAATAAGAAGTAGTATAATTAATTTATTTTCACTAGCCCTCAAGTATAATCATTCTCTATATAAATAATTTTATATAGTTTGATTTGATTGGCTTAAGAGGGTGGGATAACAGAAGACGGGGTGTTGATATGCAACGAAGAAAATCTTTAGCGCTTTCTATTCCATATCAGTTAGATTTCTTTAAGCAATATAAATTTCTTTCTCAGGATAAGCCGCAACATATTTTGTTAGAAAGTGGACGTGGTGGTCGTTATAATATTGTTGGGCTGGATCCAGTAGCGGTAATTCAGGGTAAGAATGAGACGTTACATATAAGTGAAAGTGGTAAGGCAACAATAAAGCGAGGGAATCCGTTAGATTTAATGCAAGCGTATATGGAGAAATGGAAAACGGATTATAATCCGGAGTACCCACCTTTTCAGGGTGGGGCAATTGGATACTTTAGTTATGATTGTATCCGTTATATTGAAAAACTTTCTTCTCTTGCGAAGGATGATATTAATATACCTGACATATTCTTTTTGTTATTTGATGACGTGTTTGTGTATGATCAACAGGAGAGAGTATTATGGATTATTACGCATTATGTAGATGAGTGTGAAGAGGCAGAAGAACGATTAAATGAATGGAAGGGTCTTTGGATGAAAGAAGCCCCCGAAGTGACTATGCCGTTTGAATCTCCTGAAAAGAAAAATGAAGCAGTCGCTTTTACGGAAGAGGGCTTTATGAAGGCCGTTGAACGTATTCAAGAATATATTGGAGCGGGTGATGTGTTTCAAGTAAACTTGTCGACAAGACAAGAAAGAACATTACAAACACATCCACTAGAAATATATACAAGTCTTCGTGAAATTAATCCATCTCCATATATGGGTTACTTGGAGTTTGGAGATTTTCAAATTGTTAGTGCTTCGCCTGAATTGCTAATTAAAAAGCAAGGAAAAGAAGTGAGTACAAGACCGATTGCTGGTACGCGCTCTCGAGGAGCAAGTGAGCAAGAGGATGAAGAATTAGCGAAAGAATTAATTGAAAATGAAAAGGAAAGAGCAGAGCATGTAATGCTTGTGGATTTAGAACGAAATGACTTGGGCCGGGTTTGTAAATATGGCACTGTTGAAGTAGATGAATTTATGGTGATTGAAAAATACTCACACGTTATGCATATTGTTTCTAATGTGCGTGGTGAGGTGGAAGCAGATAAAGATGCTTTCGATTTGGTGAAGGCTGTATTTCCTGGTGGGACAATTACCGGTGCCCCGAAAATACGTACGATGGAAATTATTGAAGAATTAGAACCTGTTCGCCGAGGAATTTATACAGGGTCAATTGGTTGGATTGGTTATTCTGGAGATACGGAATTGAATATTGTAATCCGAACACTACTTGCTAAAGATGGACAAGCGCATGTGCAAGCTGGAGCGGGTATTGTAATTGATTCAAATCCAAAAAATGAATATAAAGAGTCGTTAAAAAAAGCAATCGCTTTATGGCGTGCAAAAGAAAGTAGCGAAGAAACGGTTAGGTGAGAGAAATGATATTAATGATTGATAATTATGATTCTTTTACATTTAATTTAGTGCAGTTTCTTGGAGAACTTGGACAAGAGCTTGTTGTTAGGCGTAATGATGAAGTGACTATTTCGGATATTGAGAATATGAAACCGGATTTTTTAATGATTTCGCCAGGTCCATGTAGTCCTAATGAGGCGGGAATCAGTATGGATGTTATTAAATATTTTGCAGGTAAGCTTCCGATTTTTGGGGTCTGTCTTGGACATCAATCAATTGCACAAGTATTTGGAGGGGATGTTGTCAGGGCAGAGCGTTTGATGCATGGAAAAACATCTTTAATGCATCATGATGGGCAGACGATTTTTTCTGATATCCCAAATCCATTTACCGCGACACGTTATCACTCTCTTATCGTTAAAAAAGAGACGTTACCGAATTGTTTAGAGATAACATCTTGGACTGAAGAAGGTGAAATTATGGCGCTTCGTCATAAAACGTTGCCGATTGAAGGGGTACAATTCCATCCGGAATCTATTATGACTTCTCACGGGAAAGAATTGCTACAGAATTTCATTCGCAAATATAGCCCAAGTGTGACATCGTGTTAATTTACGTAAATGGCGCGTATGTAGAAGCGAGTGAAGCGAAAATTTCTCCTTATGACCACGGTTACCTATATGGACTTGGGGTTTTTGAGACATTTCGTATTTATAATGGTCATCCCTTTTTATTGGATGATCATTATGAACGCTTAATGGATGCGCTCGATATATTGCAAATCAAATGGA
This sequence comes from Bacillus cereus group sp. MG9, assembly GCF_040459995.1. NCBI lineage: Bacteria > Bacillati > Bacillota > Bacilli > Caryophanales > Bacillaceae > Bacillus > Bacillus cereus group sp. MG9. The sequence goes on from NZ_JARVHC010000001.1 coordinate 76,570, forward strand.
CAATGACAAAAGATGAAGTGATGCTTATTTTAAAGAATCTACTTGTTGAGAATGGGTTAAAGCATGCATATGTGCGCTTAAATGTATCGGCGGGTATAGATGAAATAGGATTACAAACGGAAGTATATGAAGAACCGTCTGTTATTGTTTTTATAAAACCTTTAGCAGCTCCAGGGAATGTAGTGGAAAAAGAAGGAGTTATTTTAAAGCAAGTGAGAAATACACCAGAGGGTGCATTTCGCTTGAAGTCCCATCATTATTTAAATAATATTTTAGGGAAACGCGAAATTGGAAATGTTGTGAATAAGGAAGGTATTTTTCTTACCGAAACAGGTTATGTTGCAGAGGGTATTGTTTCGAATCTCTTTTTTGTTAAAGGAGATATTTTATATACTCCTTCATTAGAAACAGGGATTTTAAACGGAATCACTCGTGCGTTTATTATAAAGGCTGCTGAAGAGCTAGATATAGAAGTAAAGGAAGGTTTCTTTACAAAAGATGAATTGCTTTCAGCGGATGAAGTGTTCGTAACGAACTCTATTCAAGAGATTGTCCCCCTTTATCGTATAGAGGAGAAAGATTTCCCGGGTAAAGTGGGAGTGGTTACAAAAAGACTTATGGATCTTTATGGAGTGCAGAGAGAGAAATTGTGGAGCAGAAATGAATTGCGAAGAGGAGATGTGTAGTTTGAAGTGGGATTATGATTTGCGCTGCGGCGAATATACATTGAACTTAAATGAAAAGACATTAATTATGGGGATTTTAAATGTAACGCCAGATTCATTTTCTGATGGTGGGAGTTACAACGAAGTAGATGCTGCGGTGCGACATGCGAAAGAAATGAAAAGTGAAGGTGCCCATATTATTGATATTGGCGGCGAATCTACCCGCCCGGGTTTCGCTAAAGTTTCAGTAGAAGAGGAAATAAAGCGGGTTGTTCCAATGATTCAGGCGGTGTCAAAAGAAGTAAAGCTACCTATTTCTATTGATACGTATAAAGCTGAGGTTGCGAAACAAGCGATTGAAGCTGGTGCTCATATTATTAATGATATTTGGGGAGCGAAGGCGGAACCGAGGATTGCTGAAGTTGCAGCCTATTATGATGTGCCCATTATCTTAATGCATAACCGAGATAATATGAATTACCGCAATTTAATGGCCGATATGATTGCTGATTTGTATGAAAGTATTAAAATTGCTAAAGATGCTGGTGTGCGAGATGAGAATATTATTTTAGACCCAGGTATCGGTTTTGCGAAAACACCTGAGCAAAATTTAGAAGCGATGCGCAATTTAGAACAGTTAAATGTACTGGGTTACCCAGTTCTCTTAGGTACTTCAAGAAAGTCCTTTATTGGCCATGTGTTAGATTTACCAGTGGAGGAACGTCTTGAAGGAACGGGAGCTACCGTTTGTCTTGGTATTGAAAAGGGCTGTGAGTTTATCCGTGTTCATGATGTGAAAGAAATGGCGCGTATGGCTAAGATGATGGACGCGATGATTGGTAAGGGGGCAAAGTAATTGGATAAAATTTATATCCATGATATGGAGTTTTACGGTTATCATGGTGTATTCCCAGAAGAAAATAAATTGGGTCAGAGATTTAAAGTGGATTTAACGGTGGAGTTGGATTTAAAACGTGCAGGAGAAAGTGACGACTTAGAGCATTCTGTCAATTACGGGGAGCTTTTCGAACTATGTAGAAAAGTGGTTGAAGATAGAACGTATAAGCTTGTAGAGAGTATCGCTGAAAATATCGCTACAGATATATTGAAACAATATGAGAGTATTTCACAGTGTACAATTAAGGTAATTAAACCGGATCCGCCGATACCGGGACATTATCGTGCTGTAGCGGTAGAAATTACGAGAGAACGTCCATGAATAATATAGCGTACATTGCATTAGGTTCCAATATCGGGGAGCGTTATACTTATTTAACTGAAGCAATTCAGTTTTTAAATAAAAACCAGCATATCCAAGTTGATGATGTTTCGTCTGTATATGAAACTGATCCGGTTGGCTATACTGACCAAAATTGCTTTTTAAATTTAGTTATAAAAATTTCTACCAATTTATCACCGCAAGAATTATTGAAAGTAACACAAAAGGTAGAGAATGACCTAGGAAGAAAAAGGGAAATTAGATGGGGCCCGAGGACCATCGACCTTGACATTTTACTATATAATCAAGAAAATATTGAAGCAGAGAATCTTATTGTTCCGCATCCGCGGATGTTCGAAAGAGCTTTTGTTATCGTTCCGTTGTTAGAGATTAATCAAGATATAAAACAAAACATTTCACGTTCACAAGTAGAAGAAATGAAAAGGCGAGAGGGAGTAACGGTATGGAAGCAGAAAAATGGGGAAGACGCATTCGTGCTTTTCGAAAGCTAAAAGGCTATACGCAAGAAGGTTTTGCGAAAGAATTAGGGGTATCTGTATCGGTTTTAGGTGAAGTTGAGAGGGGCAATAGATCACCTTCCCAAGATTTTGTAGTAGAAGTCGCTAAAACATTAAACGTTTCAATAGACGAATTGATGCCAAAGTGACCGTAAAGGAAGGAGTAAGTCGGGTGTTAAAGATTGCAAATATTGAGATGAAAAATCCAGTTGTACTAGCACCGATGGCGGGAGTGTGTAACTCTGCATTCCGTTTGACGGTAAAAGAATTTGGTGCAGGTTTAGTTTGTGCTGAAATGGTAAGTGATAAGGCAATATTACTTAATAACAAAAGAACATTAGATATGTTATATATCGATGAGAGAGAAAAGCCATTAAGTTTACAAATTTTTGGTGGAGAGAAAGAAACTCTTGTAGATGCTGCGAAATACGTAGATAAATATACGACAGCAGACATTATTGATATTAATATGGGGTGCCCAGTACCGAAAATCACTAAGTGTGATGCAGGAGCAAAGTGGCTTTTAGACCCAAATAAAATATATGAGATGGTAGCGGCGGTTGTAGATGCTGTTGAAAAGCCAGTTACAGTTAAAATGCGTATTGGTTGGGATGAAGAACATATTTTCGCAATAGAAAACGCTAGAGCTGTTGAGCGTGCTGGTGGACAAGCGATAGCGGTTCATGGGCGTACACGAGTGCAAATGTATGAAGGTAAAGCGGATTGGAATATTATTAAACAAGTAAAGCAGGCTGTAAATATTCCGGTTATCGGAAATGGTGATGTCGAAACACCACAAGATGCAAAGCGTATGCTTGATGAAATTGGTGTAGATGGTGTTATGATTGGTCGCGCTGCTCTTGGAGATCCGTGGATGATTTATCGTACGGTAAAGTATTTAGAGACAGGTGAGTTAATGCCGGAACCAACAGTGCGTGAGAAAATTGATGTATGTATGTTGCATCTAGATCGTCTTATCGATTTAAAGAACGAAAATGTTGCCGTAAGAGAGATGAGAAAGCATGCAGC
>NZ_JARVHC010000001.1:85000-87500 GCF_040459995.1 Bacillus cereus group sp. MG9
AGGATGTTGGCTCAGAAGCAGCCACCATTTAAAGAGTGCGTAATAGCTCACTAGTCGAGTGACTCTGCGCCGAAAATGTACCGGGGCTAAATACACCACCGAAGCTGCGAATTGATACCAATGGTATCAGTGGTAGGGGAGCGTTCTAAGTGCAGTGAAGTCAGACCGGAAGGACTGGTGGAGCGCTTAGAAGTGAGAATGCCGGTATGAGTAGCGAAAGACGGGTGAGAATCCCGTCCACCGAATGCCTAAGGTTTCCTGAGGAAGGCTCGTCCGCTCAGGGTTAGTCAGGACCTAAGCCGAGGCCGACAGGCGTAGGCGATGGACAACAGGTTGATATTCCTGTACCACCTCTTTATCGTTTGAGCAATGGAGGGACGCAGAAGGATAGAAGAAGCGTGCGATTGGTTGTGCACGTCCAAGCAGTTAGGCTGATAAGTAGGCAAATCCGCTTATCGTGAAGGCTGAGCTGTGATGGGGAAGCTCCTTATGGAGCGAAGTCTTTGATTCCCCGCTGCCAAGAAAAGCTTCTAGCGAGATAAAAGGTGCCTGTACCGCAAACCGACACAGGTAGGCGAGGAGAGAATCCTAAGGTGTGCGAGAGAACTCTGGTTAAGGAACTCGGCAAAATGACCCCGTAACTTCGGGAGAAGGGGTGCTTTCTTAACGGAAAGCCGCAGTGAATAGGCCCAAGCGACTGTTTAGCAAAAACACAGGTCTCTGCGAAGCCGTAAGGCGAAGTATAGGGGCTGACACCTGCCCGGTGCTGGAAGGTTAAGGAGAGGGGTTAGCGTAAGCGAAGCTCTGAACTGAAGCCCCAGTAAACGGCGGCCGTAACTATAACGGTCCTAAGGTAGCGAAATTCCTTGTCGGGTAAGTTCCGACCCGCACGAAAGGTGTAACGATTTGGGCACTGTCTCAACCAGAGACTCGGTGAAATTATAGTACCTGTGAAGATGCAGGTTACCCGCGACAGGACGGAAAGACCCCGTGGAGCTTTACTGTAGCCTGATATTGAATTTTGGTACAGTTTGTACAGGATAGGCGGGAGCCATTGAAACCGGAGCGCTAGCTTCGGTGGAGGCGCTGGTGGGATACCGCCCTGACTGTATTGAAATTCTAACCTACGGGTCTCATCGACCCGGGAGACAGTGTCAGGTGGGCAGTTTGACTGGGGCGGTCGCCTCCTAAAGTGTAACGGAGGCGCCCAAAGGTTCCCTCAGAATGGTTGGAAATCATTCGTAGAGTGCAAAGGCATAAGGGAGCTTGACTGCGAGACCTACAAGTCGAGCAGGGACGAAAGTCGGGCTTAGTGATCCGGTGGTTCCGCATGGAAGGGCCATCGCTCAACGGATAAAAGCTACCCCGGGGATAACAGGCTTATCTCCCCCAAGAGTCCACATCGACGGGGAGGTTTGGCACCTCGATGTCGGCTCATCGCATCCTGGGGCTGTAGTCGGTCCCAAGGGTTGGGCTGTTCGCCCATTAAAGCGGTACGCGAGCTGGGTTCAGAACGTCGTGAGACAGTTCGGTCCCTATCCGTCGTGGGCGCAGGAAATTTGAGAGGAGCTGTCCTTAGTACGAGAGGACCGGGATGGACGCACCGCTGGTGTACCAGTTGTTCTGCCAAGGGCATAGCTGGGTAGCTATGTGCGGAAGGGATAAGTGCTGAAAGCATCTAAGCATGAAGCCCCCCTCAAGATGAGATTTCCCATAGCGTAAGCTAGTAAGATCCCTGAAAGATGATCAGGTTGATAGGTTCGAGGTGGAAGCATGGTGACATGTGGAGCTGACGAATACTAATAGATCGAGGACTTAACCATATAATATGAAGCTAATGTTATCTAGTTTTGAAAGAATATAAAAAACTTATTGACTTTCAAAAGTTAATAAGTTATAATAATTCTTGTCTTAAATGAATACAGTCTGGTAATGATGGCAGAGAGGCCACACCCGTTCCCATACCGAACACGGAAGTTAAGCTCTCTAGCGCCGATGGTAGTTGGGACCTTGTCCCTGTGAGAGTAGGACGTTGCCAGGCAATTCGGAGGATTAGCTCAGCTGGGAGAGCACCTGCCTTACAAGCAGGGGGTCGGCGGTTCGATCCCGTCATCCTCCACCATTTAGCCGACTTAGCTCAATTGGTAGAGCAACTGACTTGTAATCAGTAGGTTGGGGGTTCAAGTCCTCTAGTCGGCACCAGTTTTTATTGCAAGAGCCATTAGCTCAGTTGGTAGAGCATCTGACTTTTAATCAGAGGGTCGAAGGTTCGAATCCTTCATGGCTCACCATTTTAATGAAATATGCGGGTGTGGCGGAATTGGCAGACGCACTAGACTTAGGATCTAGCGCCTTTGGCGTGGGGGTTCGACTCCCTTCACCCGCACTTTTAATAAAATAACTCAAACATGTCTTGCGGAAGTAGTTCAGTGGTAGAATACAACCTTGCCAAGGTTGGGGTCGCGGGTTCGAATCCCGTCTTCCGCTCCAATTTTCAGTA
>NZ_JARVHC010000001.1:90000-310000 GCF_040459995.1 Bacillus cereus group sp. MG9
GAAACTTCGTTCTCTCTTGAATGTATCCTGAGTACGGCGGAACACGTGAAATTCCGTCGGAATCTGGGAGGACCATCTCCCAAGGCTAAATACTCCCTAGTGATCGATAGTGAACCAGTACCGTGAGGGAAAGGTGAAAAGCACCCCGGAAGGGGAGTGAAAGAGATCCTGAAACCGTGTGCCTACAAATAGTCAGAGCCCGTTAATGGGTGATGGCGTGCCTTTTGTAGAATGAACCGGCGAGTTACGATCCCGTGCGAGGTTAAGCTGAAGAGGCGGAGCCGCAGCGAAAGCGAGTCTGAATAGGGCGTTTAGTACGTGGTCGTAGACCCGAAACCAGGTGATCTACCCATGTCCAGGGTGAAGTTCAGGTAACACTGAATGGAGGCCCGAACCCACGCACGTTGAAAAGTGCGGGGATGAGGTGTGGGTAGCGGAGAAATTCCAATCGAACCTGGAGATAGCTGGTTCTCCCCGAAATAGCTTTAGGGCTAGCCTTAAGTGTAAGAGTCTTGGAGGTAGAGCACTGATTGAACTAGGGGTCCTCATCGGATTACCGAATTCAGTCAAACTCCGAATGCCAATGACTTATCCTTAGGAGTCAGACTGCGAGTGATAAGATCCGTAGTCAAGAGGGAAACAGCCCAGATCGCCAGCTAAGGTCCCAAAGTGTGTATTAAGTGGAAAAGGATGTGGAGTTGCTTAGACAACTAGGATGTTGGCTCAGAAGCAGCCACCATTTAAAGAGTGCGTAATAGCTCACTAGTCGAGTGACTCTGCGCCGAAAATGTACCGGGGCTAAATACACCACCGAAGCTGCGAATTGATACCAATGGTATCAGTGGTAGGGGAGCGTTCTAAGTGCAGTGAAGTCAGACCGGAAGGACTGGTGGAGCGCTTAGAAGTGAGAATGCCGGTATGAGTAGCGAAAGACGGGTGAGAATCCCGTCCACCGAATGCCTAAGGTTTCCTGAGGAAGGCTCGTCCGCTCAGGGTTAGTCAGGACCTAAGCCGAGGCCGACAGGCGTAGGCGATGGACAACAGGTTGATATTCCTGTACCACCTCTTTATCGTTTGAGCAATGGAGGGACGCAGAAGGATAGAAGAAGCGTGCGATTGGTTGTGCACGTCCAAGCAGTTAGGCTGATAAGTAGGCAAATCCGCTTATCGTGAAGGCTGAGCTGTGATGGGGAAGCTCCTTATGGAGCGAAGTCTTTGATTCCCCGCTGCCAAGAAAAGCTTCTAGCGAGATAAAAGGTGCCTGTACCGCAAACCGACACAGGTAGGCGAGGAGAGAATCCTAAGGTGTGCGAGAGAACTCTGGTTAAGGAACTCGGCAAAATGACCCCGTAACTTCGGGAGAAGGGGTGCTTTCTTAACGGAAAGCCGCAGTGAATAGGCCCAAGCGACTGTTTAGCAAAAACACAGGTCTCTGCGAAGCCGTAAGGCGAAGTATAGGGGCTGACACCTGCCCGGTGCTGGAAGGTTAAGGAGAGGGGTTAGCGTAAGCGAAGCTCTGAACTGAAGCCCCAGTAAACGGCGGCCGTAACTATAACGGTCCTAAGGTAGCGAAATTCCTTGTCGGGTAAGTTCCGACCCGCACGAAAGGTGTAACGATTTGGGCACTGTCTCAACCAGAGACTCGGTGAAATTATAGTACCTGTGAAGATGCAGGTTACCCGCGACAGGACGGAAAGACCCCGTGGAGCTTTACTGTAGCCTGATATTGAATTTTGGTACAGTTTGTACAGGATAGGCGGGAGCCATTGAAACCGGAGCGCTAGCTTCGGTGGAGGCGCTGGTGGGATACCGCCCTGACTGTATTGAAATTCTAACCTACGGGTCTCATCGACCCGGGAGACAGTGTCAGGTGGGCAGTTTGACTGGGGCGGTCGCCTCCTAAAGTGTAACGGAGGCGCCCAAAGGTTCCCTCAGAATGGTTGGAAATCATTCGTAGAGTGCAAAGGCATAAGGGAGCTTGACTGCGAGACCTACAAGTCGAGCAGGGACGAAAGTCGGGCTTAGTGATCCGGTGGTTCCGCATGGAAGGGCCATCGCTCAACGGATAAAAGCTACCCCGGGGATAACAGGCTTATCTCCCCCAAGAGTCCACATCGACGGGGAGGTTTGGCACCTCGATGTCGGCTCATCGCATCCTGGGGCTGTAGTCGGTCCCAAGGGTTGGGCTGTTCGCCCATTAAAGCGGTACGCGAGCTGGGTTCAGAACGTCGTGAGACAGTTCGGTCCCTATCCGTCGTGGGCGCAGGAAATTTGAGAGGAGCTGTCCTTAGTACGAGAGGACCGGGATGGACGCACCGCTGGTGTACCAGTTGTTCTGCCAAGGGCATAGCTGGGTAGCTATGTGCGGAAGGGATAAGTGCTGAAAGCATCTAAGCATGAAGCCCCCCTCAAGATGAGATTTCCCATAGCGTAAGCTAGTAAGATCCCTGAAAGATGATCAGGTTGATAGGTTCGAGGTGGAAGCATGGTGACATGTGGAGCTGACGAATACTAATAGATCGAGGACTTAACCATATAATATGAAGCAATGTTATCTAGTTTTGAAGGAATATACCTTCATCAGTTTGGTGATGATGGCAGAGAGGTCACACCCGTTCCCATACCGAACACGGAAGTTAAGCTCTCTAGCGCCGATGGTAGTTGGGACCTTGTCCCTGTGAGAGTAGGACGTCGCCAAGCAAAATAAAAACACAAGTCTTTTGACTTGTGTTTTTTCGTGTTTCTTTTTACAATTCATAGTAATTTAAAAAATCTTTACTTAAAGAATCGTCCTTTTGATTAAAGACAGGGAAATGTGGCTAGGATAGTGAATAAGCAAAAGAGTTGCAAATTTTTTTAATACGTATATAATTAAAGTCAAAGATAGTCAAAGTCAATAAAGGTGGCGGATAAATGAGAAATATATCTGATATCATTGAGAAATATCTAAAGCAAGTTATTGACTTAAGCAATAATAATGCGATTGAAATCAAGAGGAATGAGGTCGCTGATCGATTCGATTGTGTGCCGTCTCAAATCAACTATGTAATCAATACCCGTTTTACGTTAGAAAGAGGATTCGTAGTAGAAAGTAAACGAGGTGGAGGAGGTTACATTCGCATTATAAAAGTCAAACTGCATGATGATATAGACATTATTGATCAAATGCTTCATATGATTGATCATAGCGTTGCACAAGGAAATGCTGAAAGTATGATTATACGTTTAATAGAAGAAGGAATTATAACAAATCGTGAAGCTAAACTTATGTTAAGCGTACTAGATCGTTCTGTATTATTAATGGATGTTCCTTCTCGAGATGAACTTAGGGCTCGAATATTATGCGCAATGTTAAGAACACTGAAATATAAATAAATATAACTTTTGTTAAGAATGATAGCTAAGATAATGCAGTTTAATATTGTAGGGATTTTGAAAGATGACATGTGCTTTTACTAAATGGATTAAGGAAAGAGAACAATCTAGTAATGTATGAAAAGTATCATGAGATAGATCGTTCCTGTTGTAAAGGTGGGGGATAGCGATGACTTGTCAAAACTGTAATATAAGACCAGCAACTTTACATTATACAAAAGTAATCAACGGAAAAAAGGCGGAAGTTCATCTTTGCGAGCAATGTGCAGAACAAAGTGGCTATACGTCTTTCTTTCAATCACCGCAGTCTAATTTTTCATTCCATGACCTATTAGCCGGATTATTGCATAGTGAACCGGCAATGTTTGAAGAAGGGCAAGATGCATTTTCAAATACAAATATATCAAGATGTCCGAATTGTAAGATGACATATGAACAATTTACAAAAGTGGGACGCTTTGGATGTGCTTCTTGTTACGATACATTTAAGGGGCATTTAAAACCGTTGTTAAAACGTCTTCACGGTGGGCATACGGATCATTGTGGAAAAATTCCTGAACGTATAGAAGGAAATATCTACTTAAAGAAAGAATTAGATGAACTAAAACTCAATCTGAAACAATATGTACAGAAAGAGGAATTTGAGAAAGCGGCTGAAGTACGAGATAAAATTCGAGGTCTTGTAAATCAGCTTAGTGAGCATAGAGAGGGGGAATAGTTCTATGTCACTGGACAGAATCATGAATGAAGCGATTAGTCCATGGATGAAGGGAGATGGCCCTGATTCTGATATTGTTTTAAGTAGTCGAATTCGTTTGGCTCGTAATTTTAAAAAATATCAATTCTCTACTATGCAAAACGAGGAAGAAGCTAAGCAGATTCATGAGTTATTTAAGAAGAAGTTTATAAAAAAACCTGTAGAACCTTTTGGGGAGTTTGAACTATTAAAAATGAATGAATTAAATCCTCTTCAAAGGAGAGTTTTAGTTGAGAAGCATTTAATTAGTCCAAATCTTGCAGGAACAGAATACGGAGCATGCCTACTATCAGAAAGTGAACATATAAGTATCATGCTTAATGAAGAGGATCATGTTAGGATTCAGTGCCTATTTTCAGGTTTACAGTTATCAGAGGCGCTTCAAAGTGCCAATCAAATAGATAATTGGATCGAGGAGCAGGTTGAATATGCTTTTGATGAATCGCTTGGATATATTACGAGTTGCCCCACTAACGTCGGTACAGGATTAAGGGCTTCGGTAATGATTCATTTGCCGGGACTGGTTTTAACGAAAAGAATTAACCGTATTATACAAGTAATTCAAAAATTAGGGTTAGTAGTAAGAGGAATATACGGTGAAGGTAGCGAAGCGTTAGGTAATATATTTCAAGTGTCAAATCAAATGACACTAGGGAAATCAGAAGAAGATATTATTGCAGATTTAAAGAGTGTCATTCAACAAATCATCCATCAAGAAAAAACGGCTAGAGAATTAATTGTACAAAATTCAAGCATTGAGCTTGAAGATAAAGTATATCGTTCTTACGGAATACTAGCTAACAGTCGTTTAATTCAATCTGCAGAAGCAGCCACTTGCTTATCAGATGTACGGCTTGGTATTGACTTAGGATATATACAAGGTATATCGAGAAATATTTTAACTGAGTTAATGGTTCTTACTCAGCCAGGCATTTTGCAACAATATGCAGGAGGACCTTTAGGGCCAGAAGAAAGAGATTATCGAAGAGCAACCTTAATCCGTGAGCGATTACGAATTGAACAAAATTAAGCGCAAGTAGGAGGCGATTTCTATGATGTTTGGAAGGTTTACAGAACGAGCACAGAAAGTATTAGCTTTATCTCAAGAGGAAGCAATTCGCATTGGGCATAATAATATTGGAACAGAACATATTTTACTTGGGCTTGTACGCGAAGGTGAAGGAATTGCAGCAAAAGCGTTAATTGCTCTTGGATTAAGTCCAGAGAAAGTTCAAAAAGAGGTAGAAGCATTAATTGGACGTGGAACAGAAGCTTCTCAAACAGTACATTACACACCTCGTGCTAAAAAAGTTATTGAGTTGTCTATGGACGAAGCTCGTAAGCTAGGCCATTCCTACGTTGGAACAGAACATATTTTACTTGGTTTAATCCGTGAAGGTGAAGGTGTAGCAGCACGCGTTTTAAATAATTTAGGTGTAAGCCTAAATAAAGCAAGACAACAAGTGTTACAACTCCTTGGAAGTAATGAAGCTAGTTCAGGTCACCAGGGTGGTTCATCAACAAATGCGAATACACCTACACTTGACAGTCTAGCACGTGATTTAACAGTTGTTGCACGTGAAAATCGTTTAGATCCTGTTATTGGACGTAGTAAAGAAATTCAACGTGTAATTGAAGTGTTAAGCCGTAGAACAAAAAACAATCCAGTATTAATTGGAGAACCTGGTGTAGGTAAGACAGCAATTGCGGAAGGATTAGCACAGCAAATTGTAAATAATGAAGTTCCTGAAACTTTAAGAGATAAGCGTGTTATGACATTAGATATGGGTACAGTTGTTGCTGGAACAAAATATCGTGGTGAATTTGAGGATCGTTTAAAGAAAGTGATGGATGAGATTCGCCAAGCTGGTAACATCATTCTATTTATTGATGAGCTTCATACGTTAATTGGTGCAGGAGGGGCGGAAGGTGCAATTGATGCATCGAATATTTTAAAACCATCTTTAGCACGTGGTGAATTACAATGTATTGGTGCAACAACTTTAGACGAATATCGTAAATATATTGAAAAGGATGCGGCATTAGAAAGACGTTTCCAACCAATTCATGTTGATGAACCAAACTTAGAAGAATCAGTTCAAATTTTAAAAGGTTTACGTGATCGTTATGAGGCGCATCACCGCGTATCTATTACAGATGATGCAATCGATGCGGCTGTAAAACTTTCAGATCGTTACATTACAGACCGTTTTTTACCTGATAAAGCAATCGATTTAATTGATGAGGCTGCATCAAAAGTGCGCTTACGTTCTTATACAACACCGCCAAACTTAAAAGAGCTTGAAGTGAAGCTTGAGGAAATTAGAAAAGAAAAAGATGCAGCTGTACAAAGCCAAGAATTTGAAAAAGCTGCTTCCTTACGTGATATGGAACAACGTTTACGTGAAAAGTTAGAAGATACAAAGCGTCAGTGGAAAGAGAAACAAGGACAAGAAAACTCAGAAGTAACAGTAGAAGATATTGCAAATGTCGTTTCCACATGGACACGTATTCCAGTTTCTAAACTTGCACAAACAGAGACAGATAAATTATTAAACTTGGAATCAATTTTACATGATCGTTTAATTGGGCAGGATGAAGCAGTTGTAGCTGTGGCAAAAGCTGTTCGTCGTGCGAGAGCGGGATTAAAAGATCCGAAACGTCCAATTGGCTCATTTATTTTCCTAGGACCTACTGGTGTAGGTAAAACAGAACTAGCAAGGGCATTAGCAGAATCTATGTTCGGTGATGAGGATGCAATGATCCGCATCGATATGTCTGAGTACATGGAAAAGCATTCTACTTCTCGTTTAGTTGGATCTCCTCCAGGATATGTTGGATATGAAGAAGGTGGACAATTAACAGAGAAAGTTCGTCGTAAGCCATATTCAGTTGTCTTATTAGATGAAGTAGAGAAAGCTCATCCTGATGTGTTTAATATTTTACTACAAGTATTAGAAGATGGCCGTTTAACAGATTCTAAAGGACGTACAGTTGATTTCCGTAATACAATTGTTATTATGACGTCTAATGTTGGTGCAGACGCATTAAAACGTAATAAACATCTTGGATTTAACGTACAAGATGAGAGCCGCGATTATTCAGATATGAAAGGTAAAGTAATGGATGAATTGAAAAAAGCATTTCGTCCAGAATTCTTAAACCGTATTGATGAAATTATCGTGTTCCATATGCTTGAGAAAAAACATATTCAAGAAATTGTAACTCTTATGGTGAATCAGTTAGTGAAACGCTTAAAAGAACAAGAGATTGAATTGCACTTAACAGAAGGAGCAATTTCAGCAATTGCTGATAAAGGATTTGATCGAGAGTACGGTGCTCGTCCGCTTCGTAGAGCAATTCAAAAACATGTAGAAGATAGACTATCAGAAGAACTGTTAAAAGGTGCTATTGAGAAAGGACAAAAAGTTATCTTTGATATAGAAGGAGAATCATTTGTCATTCATAGTGCGGAAAAGGTAAAATAAGTATAGACAAACAAAGAGGGCTACGCGATAGCCCTCTTTCTTGTACGAGAAGGATAAACGTTTGTAGATGAAAGTGAAGTGAACTATAAAAGATATGGCTAAAAAGAAAACAAAATTTACATGTCAAGAATGTGGTTATCAGTCGCCAAAATATATGGGGAAATGTCCTGGATGTGGTCAATGGAATACGCTTGTTGAAGAGATGGAACCAGTTGTATCATCAAGACGCCTTAATTATGCCAATGCAATTCAATCAGAAGTAACAAAACCAAGACGCTTAACAGAGGTAGAAACAAAGTCTGAGGCGCGTATTGAAACGAAATTTCAAGAGTTTAACCGTGTACTTGGTGGCGGGATTGTAGATGGATCTTTAGTACTTATTGGTGGAGACCCTGGGATTGGGAAATCAACATTGTTATTACAAATTTCATCGCAATTAGCAGATTCTTCATATGATGTACTATACATATCAGGTGAGGAGTCAGCAAAGCAGATCAAACTTCGTGCAGATCGTTTGCATGTAAAGGGTAGTAATCTATTTGTTGTAGCAGAGACTGATTTACAGAGAATTGCAGCGCACATTGAAGAGATGAATCCAGCTTTTGTTGTTATTGACTCCATTCAGACGATACATTTACCTGAAGTGGCGTCAGCCCCAGGGAGTGTAACGCAAGTACGTGAATGTACAGCGGAATTAATGAAACTTGCAAAGACGAAAGGGATTCCTATTTTTATCGTCGGACATGTGACAAAAGAAGGTGCAATTGCAGGACCACGTATGCTAGAACATATGGTTGATGCAGTTCTTTACTTTGAAGGAGATCGTCACCATACATATCGTATTTTGCGAGCTGTGAAGAACCGTTTTGGTTCCACAAATGAAATGGGTATCTTTGAAATGAAGGAACTAGGTCTTGCAGAAGTACTAAATCCTTCTGAAATTTTCCTTGAGGAACGTCCAGTTGGAGTTGCAGGATCCACAGTGGTTGCTTCAATGGAAGGAACAAGACCGGTTTTAGTAGAAATACAAGCATTAATCTCCCCTACTAGTTTTGGAAATCCTCGAAGAATGGCGACGGGAATTGATCATAACCGCGTTTCACTTATTATGGCAGTGCTAGAAAAAAGAACAGGTTTATTGTTGCAAAATCAAGACGCATATTTAAAAGTTGCGGGTGGCTTGAAATTAGATGAACCAGCAATCGATTTAGCTGTCGCCTTAAGTATTGCTTCAAGTTTCAGAGATAAAGCTACTGCACCAGCCGATGCGGTAATAGGAGAAGTAGGCCTAACTGGAGAAATAAGAAGAGTATCAAGAATTGAACAACGTGTACAAGAAGCAGCGAAATTAGGATTTCAACGTGCTATTATTCCTAGAAAAAATTTGGGAGGATGGACAATTCCAGATGGGATTGAGGTAGTAGGTGTTTCTAATTTAGGAGAAGCGCTTCGTTTGACATTAGGAGGCTAGGCTATGGAGGAAAACAAGCAACGTGTCAAAAGTATGATTAATATTCTACAGCTTGTTGCCCCAGGAACACCACTACGCGAAGGGATAGATAACGTACTTCGTGCGCAAACTGGAGGGCTAATTGTTCTTGGGTATAATGAGCAGATTAAAAGTATTGTTGATGGAGGATTTCACATTAATTGTGCATTCTCACCGGCTAGTTTATATGAATTAGCAAAAATGGATGGGGCACTTATTTTAAATGAAACTGGGAGCAAAATTTTAATTGCAAATGCACAATTAGTTCCAGATCCATCCATTGATTCTATTGAAACAGGTATGCGTCACCGAACGGCAGAGCGTGTAGCAAAGCAGACGGCTAGCCTTGTTGTGGCTATTTCACAAAGACGTAACGTAATTACACTATATCAAGGGAACTTACGTTATACACTAAAAGATATAGGGGTAATTTTAACAAAGGCAAACCAAGCTATTCAAACGTTAGAAAAATATAAAGCTGTATGGAATGATGGGATTACGAATTTGGGCATTCTAGAATTTGAAGAGGTCGTTACAATGTCCGAGGTAGTCCACGTTTTACATAGTGTTGAAATGGTACTGCGTATTAAAAATGAAATAGTGAGCTACATTCATGAGTTAGGAACGGAAGGAAGGTTAATTCGTTTACAACTTACAGAATTACTAGCTGACTTAGAAGCAGAGGCAGCGTTATTAATTAAGGATTATTATCAAGAAAAAACGCAGGATCACCATCAAATTTTGAAAAAGTTACAAGATCTTGCAAATACACAGCTTTTAGAGGATAGCGATTTAGTTAAATTGCTCGGCTATCCAGGGCAAATGAGCTTAGAAGAAAGCGTGACACCGAGGGGATACCGAATCGCAAGCAAAATTTCTCGTGTTCCACCACTTATCATTGAAAATTTAATTAATCGATTTAAAACATTGCAAGGTGTTTGTCGTGCAACTATTAATGAATTGGATGATGTGGAAGGAATTGGGGAAGTTAGGGCGAAGAAAATACGAGAGGGCCTAAAAAGAATTCAAGAGCATCTCTATATGAGTAGACACAATTAAGAATATTACATTGATTCCATAATATAACGACACTAGAACATTTTTGTTATATGATATGGTATATTGGTAAATAAAACTATTTACAAAAAAACACGTCCGCTTTTGCATTCGGCGTTTTGATTAGCAAAACAATGGTTAATAATGAGTAGGAGGTGGTTGGATGTTAAAAAGGATCGTACAGCTCTTCTTTTTAGTGATCGGGGGAGCGTTAGGGATTTTTCTAATCCCAAAAGTTATTAATGTATTGGACGTTGGTGCTGTTCCTTTGCTTGAGGGATCGTACGTTCGTGCGATTATTGGTGCAATTATTTTATTTTTAACAACATTTTGGCTTGTGGATTATATTGTTCAACTTATTAAACATATCGAAGAAGCCCTTGTAAAGGCACCGGTAGCGGATGTTTTATTTGGTACATTAGGGTTGATCTCTGGTCTTATTGTTGCATATTTAATTTTGATACCAATTCGTGAATTCACGATTCCAGTCATTAGTACAGTATTACAAGTGTTCTTTACTCTTTTACTTGGTTATTTAGGATTCCAAGTAGGATTTAAAAAGAGAAATGAATTGCTAGGATTATTTACATTACCCCAGCGTGGAGGTAAGAAGAAAAACAATAGCGAGAACGAAGAGGTAGAGGTAGAAAAATCTACAACTCATTGGAAAATTCTCGATACAAGTGTAATTATTGATGGACGTATTGCGGATATTTGCCAAACGAAGTTTTTAGAAGGAACAATTGTGATTCCACAATTCGTATTAGAAGAGCTTCAGCATATTGCCGATTCTTCTGATGCTTTAAAGCGTAATCGTGGTCGCAGAGGATTAGACATTTTAAATCGTATTCAAAAAGAGCTACCAATTCCGGTGGAAATTTATGAAGGCGATTTTGAGGATATCCAAGAGGTGGATAGCAAGCTTGTAAAGTTAGCTAAAATCACTGGTGGAACTGTTGTAACAAATGATTTCAACTTAAACAAAGTTTCTGAATTACAAGGAGTAACAGTATTAAACATTAACGATTTAGCAAATGCAATTAAACCAGTCGTACTCCCTGGCGAAGAATTAAGTGTTTATGTTGTGAAAGATGGTAAAGAACAAAATCAAGGTGTGGCATATTTAGATGATGGCACGATGATTGTAGTAGAAGACGGTAGAGAATATGTCGGTTCGCAACTTAATGTACTAGTTACAAGTGTGTTGCAAACATCGGCTGGTCGTATGATTTTCGCAAAACGTAAATTATTAGAAAAAGCATTATAAGTAGAGGATTATTAATATGTATACGTTAATTATTCCGGCAGCGGGTCAAGGGAAACGGATGGGTGCTGGCAAAAACAAGTTGTTCTTACTTATAAATGGAGTACCTATCATTGTGCATACATTACGTGCTTTTGAAAAAGATAAAGCATGTAAACGTATTATCATGGCAATTAACGAAGAGGAACGCCCTTATTTTGAGGAGTTAATGCAGAAGTACCCGGTTGAAAAGCAGGTGCAATTTATTCAAGGCGGGGCCGAAAGACAAGATAGTGTGTATAATGCGCTTCAGTATGTGAGTGGTGTTGAATATGTTCTCGTACACGATGGTGCGCGCCCGTTCGTAACGAATAAGATGATGCAGGATGTATTAACTGCAGCAGAGAAATATGGTGCTTCCATTTGTGCGGTGCCAGTGAAGGATACCATTAAGAAAGTAGAACAGGGTGTTGTTGTTGAAACGGTAGAACGTTCTCAGCTTAAAGCGGTTCAAACACCGCAAGGATTTTCTGTTCCTCTTTTATTAGAAGCTCATAGAAGTGCAAAGCAAAGTTGTTTTCTTGGTACAGATGACGCAAGTCTCGTAGAACGTGTAGGGAAGAAAGTGGGCGTAGTAGAGGGGAGTTACTATAATATTAAAGTGACGACTCCAGAGGATTTACTAATTGCTGAAAGTTTCCTTCATGTTCAGAAGAAATAGAAGTGATGGTATTATAGTAAAGAAAAGCTCGGCAGTTGCCGGGCTTTTCTTTATAGAGATAGCAATATAATATAGAATTCATAAAGTAGTTTAGATTGAGGAGGATGTAAAGAATGTTTCGAATTGGACAAGGTTTTGATGTACATGAATTTGCGGAAGGTAGACCGTTAATTATCGGTGGAATTACAATTCCTCATGAAAAAGGATTAATCGGTCACTCGGATGCAGATGTATTGTTACATACGATTGCTGACGCATGTCTAGGAGCAATTGCAGCAGGAGATATTGGAAAACATTTTCCCGATACAGATCCTGCCTTTAAAGATGCGGATTCAGCCGTATTGTTACAAAAGGTTTGGGAATTTGTGCGTGAACAAGGTTATGAGCTAGGGAACCTAGATTGTACAATTATTGCCCAAAAGCCAAAAATGGCACCGCATATTGAAAGCATGCGTAAACGCATTAGTGAACTATTAGAAACGTCTATTGATAATATTAATGTAAAGGCAACAACAACAGAAAAATTAGGATTTACAGGTAGAGAAGAAGGGATTGCTTCTCAAGCGGTTGTTTTATTACAGAAAAAATAGTGGTTTTTAATTCGTAAGATGGATAATCACGTTTTTTTGGTGTACAATTATAGAATGTGTTGACATTAAGATTGGAAGGTGTACCAACTATGGAAAAGCAAGTGAGAGTGCGCTATGCGCCAAGTCCAACAGGACACTTACATATCGGAAATGCGCGTACGGCATTATTTAATTATTTATTTGCTCGTCATCAAGATGGTAAGTTTATTATTCGTATTGAAGATACTGATGTGAAACGTAATGTTGCTGGTGGAGAAGAAAGCCAATTAAAATACTTGAAATGGCTCGGTATGGACTGGGATGAAGGTGTTGATGTTGGTGGTGAATTTGGACCATATCGTCAAACAGAGCGTTTAGATATTTATAAAAAATTATATAAAGATTTATTAGAGCGTGATTTAGCTTACAAATGTTATATGACAGAAGAAGAGCTAGAAGCAGAGCGTGAAGGTCAAATCGCTCGTGGTGAAACACCGCGTTATGCAGGAAACCACCGTGATTTAACTGAGGAGCAAATTAAAGGATTTGAGGCTGAAGGCCGTATTCCAAGTATTCGCTTCCGTGTGCCGGCTGATAGCGACTACACGTTTAAAGATCTCGTAAAAGATGAAGTTGCATTCCATTCAAATGATTTTGGTGATTTCGTTATCGTGAAAAAAGATGGAATTCCAACTTATAACTTTGCGGTAGCGGTAGATGATCACTTAATGGAGATTACACACGTACTTCGTGGTGATGATCATATTTCAAACACGCCAAAACAAATGATGATTTATGAAGCTTTCGGTTGGGATATCCCGAAGTTCGGTCATATGACTTTAATTGTAAACGAAAGCCGTAAAAAGCTAAGTAAGCGTGACGAATCTATTATTCAATTTATTGAGCAATATAAAGAGCTTGGATATCTTCCAGAAGCAATCTTTAACTTTATTGCATTACTAGGTTGGTCACCAGTAGGTGAAGAAGAAGTCTTCTCTCAAGATGAGTTTATCAAAATGTTTGATGCAGCTCGTTTATCAAAATCACCTGCATTATTTGATTCCCAAAAACTAAAATGGATGAACAACCAATATATGAAAAAACAAGATTTAGATACGGTTGTTGAACTAAGCTTACCGCATTTAGTGAAAGCGGGTCGCGTAGGTGAAAACTTAAGCGAACAAGAACAAGCCTGGGTTCGTGATGTAATTGCTTTATATCATGACCAAATGAGCTTTGGAGCTGAAATTGTAGAGCTTTCTGAAATGTTCTTTAAAGATCATGTTGATCATGAAGAAGAGGGACAAGAAGTATTGAAAGGTGAACAAGTACCTGAAGTACTTCGTGCATTTGCCGATCAATTAGAAGCTTTAGAAGCAATGGAGCCAGCGGCAGTTAAGGCGGCTATTAAAGCAGTTCAAAAAGAAACAGGACATAAAGGTAAAAACCTATTTATGCCAATCCGTGTTGCTACTACTGGACAAACACATGGTCCAGAGCTTCCTAACGCTATTGCTCTTCTTGGAAAAGAAAAAGTTTTAAATCGTATTCAAAAAGTAATTGGTTAACATTTTCTAGGTTTAGCAATATAATAAGTATATCTAAAATCTAATAAGGAAAAGCGACGAGAAGGAGAAGTAGAAAATCAGGCTTTTTACAGAGAGAACCACCCTTAGGCTGGAAGTGGTTTATAAGCGGATTTTTGAAATGCCCCTTCGAGTCTTCTGTTGAACAGCGAAGTATTTCGCGGAACGTCTTAGGGCGCAAAGTAAACAGAAGCGGTGTAAACCGTTATCATGGATGAGTTTGAGGCTTCTTTAGCCTAAACAGAGTGGAACCGCGCTTAAAAGGCGTCTCTGTCTATATGACAGAGGCGTCTTTTTTTTATACCATGTAAATGGTGTGAGTATAAGTTTTATCTCCTTGTATAGAGATTTAGGGGGAAGTGGGGAGTTAGTTCACTCGAAAAAAGCAGCCCATAAAGGGGAGGGAACATCGATGTTTAAGAGGCTTCGGGAAGATATTGAAGTCGTTTTTGAACAGGATCCAGCGGCAAGAAGTTATTTCGAAGTCATTTTAACTTACTCTGGATTACATGCAGTTTGGGCCCATCGAATTGCACATGCTTTTTATAAAAGGAATTTTTTCTTTATGGCACGTTGGATTTCGCAAGTTAGTCGTTTTTTTACTGGCATTGAGATTCATCCAGGAGCAACTATTGGTCGTCGTTTTTTCATTGATCATGGAATGGGGGTTGTAATTGGAGAAACGTGTGAAATTGGTGAAAACGTAACAATTTATCAAGGTGTCACATTAGGTGGTACAGGTAAAGAAAAAGGAAAGAGGCACCCTACAATTCAGGATAATGTATTAATTGCAACAGGTGCTAAAGTACTAGGTTCTATTACTATTGGAGAGAATTCTAAAATTGGAGCAGGATCTGTCGTGTTAAAGGAAGTTCCTGCGCATTCTACAGTTGTAGGTATACCTGGCCGAGTCGTTATTCAAAATGGAGTAAAGATTGGTCAAGAATTAAATCATTCTGATCTTCCGGATCCGATTTTTGATAAATTAAAGGTTATGGAAGTAGAACTTGATAAATTGAGAAAGCAACTTGAAGTAAAGGTAGGAAGGAAGGATAAAAATGACTATTCACATTTATAATACGTTAACGCGTCAAAAAGAAGAGTTTATGCCATTAGAAGAAAATAAGGTAAAGATGTATGTGTGCGGACCTACAGTGTATAACTACATTCACATTGGGAATGCAAGACCACCTATGGTGTTTGATACAGTACGCCGTTACTTAGAATATAAAGGATATGATGTGCAGTATGTATCTAACTTTACTGACGTGGATGATAAATTAATTAAGGCGGCAAACGAATTAGGTGAAGATGTGCCAACAATTGCAGATCGTTTTGTTGAAGCTTACTTTGAAGATGTAACGGCACTAGGTTGCAAACATGCAACGGTTCATCCACGTGTAACGGAAAATATGGATATCATTATTGAATTTATTCAAGAACTTGTGAATAAAGGGTATGCATATGAATCAGAAGGTGATGTGTACTTTAAAACGAAAGAATTCGAAGGTTACGGTAAATTATCACATCAACCGATTGCAGACTTACGTCACGGTGCACGTATTGAAGTAGGAGAAAAGAAACAAGACCCTCTTGATTTTGCTTTATGGAAAGCTGCGAAAGAAGGAGAAATCTTCTGGGAAAGCCCTTGGGGGAAAGGACGCCCAGGGTGGCATATTGAATGCTCAGCAATGGCGCGTAAATATTTAGGGGATACAATTGATATTCATGCTGGTGGTCAAGATTTAGCATTTCCTCATCATGAAAATGAAATTGCGCAGTCTGAGGCGTTGACAGGAAAAACATTTGCACGTTATTGGATGCATAACGGATATATTAATATTAATAACGAGAAGATGTCTAAGTCGCTTGGAAACTTCATTTTAGTTCACGATATCATTAAACAATATGATCCACAGTTAATCAGGTTCTTTATGCTATCGGTACATTACCGTCACCCAATTAACTTTAGCGAGGATTTATTGCAAAGTACTAATAATGGACTAGAAAGAATTAAAACAGCTTACGGTAACTTAAAGCATCGTATGGAAAGTAGTACGGATTTAACGGACCATAATGAAAAATGGTTAGCTGAAATGGAAAAGTTCCAGGTTGCATTCGAAGAAGCGATGGATGATGATTTCAATACGGCTAATGCGATTACTGAATTATATAACGTAGCAAATCACGCAAATCAATATTTGTTAGAAGAACATACTTCTAAAGTTGTAATTGAAGCGTATGTAAAACAACTTGAAACATTATTTAGTATTTTAGGATTAGAATTAGCACAAGAAGAGTTGCTTGATGAAGAAATTGAAGCACTAATCCAAAAGCGTATTGAAGCTCGTCAAAATCGTGACTTCGCACTATCTGATCAAATTCGCGATGATTTAAAAGGACGTAATATTATTTTAGAAGATACCGCTCAAGGTACAAGATGGAAAAGAGGATAAGAATGATTGATGCAAAGCAATTGAACAGCTTAGCTTTAGCATATATGGGTGATGCGGTATATGAGCAATATATCCGCTATCACCTCCTTCAAAAGGGGACAGTTCGCCCTAATCAATTACATCGCTTAGGGACGGGCTTTGTTTCGGCAAAAGCACAGGCGAAAGTTGTTTATCATTTATTAGAAACGGCATTTTTGACAGAAGAGGAAGAGGCGGTATTAAGAAGAGGGCGTAATGCGAATTCGGGTACTGTTCCAAAAAATACAGATGTACAAACATATCGACACAGTACAGCCTTTGAAGCGCTAATCGGTTATCATCACTTGTTGAATAATCGTGAAAGATTGGACGAGATTGTATATAAGGCGATTGACGTTTTGGAAGAAAAGGAAGGGAGCACATCATCATGAGTAGTGAATATATTATCGGACGTAACCCTGTAATTGAAGCTTTAAGAGCGGGGAGAGATATTAATAAAATTTTGGTAGCGGAAGGTGCTGCCAAAGGACAAGTGCAAATTGTACTAGCATTAGCAAAAGAGAATAAGGTTATTTTGCAACACGCACCAAAGAAGAAATTAGATCAATTGGTTGAGGGTAATCATCAAGGTGTAATTGCTCAAGTAGCTGCATATCAATATGCTGAGTTAGAGGATTTGTTTAAATTAGCAGAAAAACGCAATGAAGATCCGTTCTTCTTAATTTTAGATGAAATTGAAGACCCGCATAACTTAGGCTCTATTATGCGTACTGCAGATGCAACAGGGGCTCAGGGGGTTATTATTCCAAAAAGAAGAGCGGTGGGGCTTACAGCGTCAGTTGCGAAAGCGTCGACTGGGGCAATTGAATATATTCCTGTTGCACGTGTAACAAATTTATCGCGTACAATTGATGAATTAAAAGAACGTGGACTTTGGATTGCTGGTACAGATGCCAAAGGGAAAACAGATTACCGTAATTTAGATGGTAATATGCCAATCGGACTAGTAATTGGTAGTGAAGGAAAAGGTATGAGTCGTATTATTGGTGAAAAGTGTGATTTCCTAATTACTTTACCGATGGTCGGTAAAGTTACATCCTTAAATGCTTCAGTAGCCGCAAGTTTGTTAATGTATGAGGTATATCGTAAACGTCACGAAATTGGTAAATAAAAAATGAACGATATTTTAATCGTTGACGGTTACAACATTATCGGGGCTTGGGGAGACTTGAAGAAACTGCGGGATGTAGATTTACAGTCATCAAGAGACGCACTTATTGATAAGATGGCGGATTATCAAGGTTATACAGGCACAAAGGTAATGATTGTCTTTGATGCCTATACAGTCTATGGTATTGAAAAAAAGATGAAACAATCACGGGTGGAAGTAATATTCACGAGAAAAAATCAAACTGCAGATGAAAAGATAGAACAACTTGCGATTGAGCTTAGAAATATAAATACACAAATATACGTTGCAACTTCGGATTATACGGAGCAATGGATTATATTTGCGCAAGGTGCACTTCGAAAATCTGCGCGTGAATTAGAGTTAGAAGTGCAAGCGATGGAACAACAAGTAAGAAGGTGTACAAAAGACACGAAAGAAAAGCAACCCGCCATGCGAAAGATATTTAGTGAAGATATTACAGAAAAATTAGAAAAATTAAGAAGAGGAGAGCGTTGAAGCATTGACGCTCTTTATCTTTTTACTGTATAATATTGCTAAATATATAGCGGTCGGAGGGATCAGGGTGGAAGCAGGCTTCGTAAGTGTAGGCGACGTTACATTTCGTGATTTAGAGGATGAGGCAATCGTTGAGTTAGTTCGAAAAGGTAATACTGACGCTCTAGAATATTTAATTCACAAATATAAGAACTTTGTTCGCGCGAAATCAAGATCTTATTTCTTAGTGGGTGCCGATCGAGAAGATATTGTTCAAGAAGGCATGATTGGATTGTTTAAAGCTATTCGTGATTATAAAGGGGACAAGCTGTCTTCGTTCAAAGCATTTGCTGAACTGTGTATCACTCGACAAATTATTACCGCTATTAAAACAGCAACAAGGCAAAAACATATTCCGTTAAATTCGTATGTGTCTTTAGATAAGCCAATTTACGATGAGGAATCTGATCGAACATTATTAGATGTTATTTCGGAATCGAAAGTAACTGATCCAGAAGAGATGATTATAAGTCAGGAAGAATATACAGACATAGAATCTAAAATATCTGAATTATTAAGCGATTTAGAAAGAAAAGTGCTCTCTTTATACTTAGATGGTCGTTCCTATCAAGAAATTTCAGAACAGTTAAACAGGCACGTGAAATCTATTGATAACGCATTGCAGCGTGTAAAAAGGAAATTAGAAAGATATATGGAGATGAGAGAGAGCACAACTTTAAATTCATAGCAAGTGCCGCAGGTGTAAAATAATTCACCTGTTTTCTTTTTGTTAAGAGAGTGAAAGTCATGACATTGACATTGTCTTTTGTTGTATGATACATTTTTAGGGACAATGTTACAAGGTTGGTGTAACTAATGAGGAAAAAAGTTGTACTCTCATGTGAAGAGTGTAAAAATCGAAACTACTCTACGATGAAAGATACGAGCTCAGTAGAGCGACTTGAGATAAAGAAGTTTTGTAAAACATGCAATAAGCATACAGTTCACAAAGAAACAAAATAAATAATTGAAATAATAAACTGGAGGTCCCGTAGATGCGTTTAACGAACTTTTTCGGCGATGTAGGTCGCGAAATGAAAAAAGTAAGTTGGCCTAAAAAAGATGAATTACTCCGATCAACAACGACTGTTATCGCGACAGTTGTGTTCTTTGCGATTTTCTTCGCAGTGGTTGATATGGGCATTTCTTCTTTAATTCGGTTAATTCTTGGTTAATTCTTGAATAAGAAGCACTTATCCATGATATAATGTTATTTATAAGAACTGTGTAAAAGCCCGGTGAACGGGTTTTTTCATTTGCGCAAAAAAATGTACGTCAGGGAGGGAAGGACGCTCGTCCTAAATGAATGGAAAAAAGTTGGTATGTTGTCCATACTTATTCTGGATATGAAAATAAAGTAAAAGCAAACCTAGAGAAGCGTGTAGAATCAATGGGTATGCAAGATAAAATTTTCCGTGTTGTTGTCCCGGAAGAAGTAGAAGTAGAAATGAAAAATGGTAAAGAAAAAATAACGAAAAGAAAAGTGTTCCCAGGTTACGTATTAGTAGAACTAATCATGACTGACGATTCTTGGTATGTTGTTCGTAATACGCCAGGTGTAACAGGCTTTGTCGGTTCTTCTGGTTCAGGATCTAAACCATCGCCTCTATTAGAAGAGGAAGTTGTTACCATCATGAAGCATATGGGAATGGACAATGAAGTGGTTGATTTCGAATTTGAACTTCATGAAACAGTGCGTGTAAATGAGGGGCCATTCGCGGATTATACAGGTGCGATTGAAGAAATTGATGTGGAAAAGAAAAAAGTTAGCGTGCTTGTAGACATGTTCGGTCGCGAGACTCCGGTTGAACTTGATTTCCATCAAATTGAAAAATTATAAAATGAAACTTGAAATGAATTGTAAAAAGTGATAATATCTTTTAAGTCAGTACGTCTTCGGTAACGGAGACGTTTTTTGAAAAAGATTTTATCATTATGATAAAATATGAAGTGGGAGGGCAAATCACTGCCCAATTGACCACATCACGGACTTAAGGAGGTGTGTCTCGTGGCTAAAAAGGTAATTAAAATGGTAAAACTTCAGATTCCTGCAGGTAAAGCTAATCCAGCTCCGCCGGTTGGTCCAGCATTAGGACAAGCAGGTGTTAACATCATGGGCTTCTGTAAAGAGTTTAACGCTCGTACAGCTGATCAAGCTGGTCTTATCATCCCTGTTGAAATTACGGTATTTGAAGACCGTTCATTCACTTTCATTACTAAAACTCCTCCTGCTGCTGTTCTTCTTAAGAAAGTAGCTGGTATTGAGTCTGGTTCTGGTGAACCAAACCGTAATAAAGTGGCAACTGTTAAGCGTGATAAAGTACGCGAAATCGCTGAAACTAAAATGCCTGACCTAAACGCTGCTAGCGTAGAAGCTGCAATGCGTATGGTTGAAGGTACTGCGCGCAGTATGGGCATCGTTATCGAAGACTAATTCGATTTGTTTTTTGTAAAAAAGGTTGCGGGTCTGGAATTCCAATTCGCAACCTTTATTATCGTAAATGATCATCATTTTTAAATAAATGGATGGGCGCACATCCTCGGGGGTTCCCGGAATGAAGGCGTAAACGTGGGAGGTTATTCCGCTAAAACCACATTCAAGGAGGAAATAAACATGGCTAAAAGAGGTAAAAAGTACGTTGAAGCTGCAAAGCTTGTTGATCGTGCGTCTGCTTACTCTGCAACAGAAGCAGTAGAATTAGTAAAGAAAACAAACACAGCTAAATTTGATGCAACTGTAGAAGCTGCATTCCGTTTAGGTGTTGACCCTAAGAAAGCTGACCAACAAATTCGTGGTGCAGTTGTTCTTCCACACGGTACTGGTAAAGTACAACGTGTATTAGTATTCGCTAAAGGCGAAAAAGCAAAAGAAGCTGAAGCTGCTGGCGCTGAATTCGTAGGCGATGCTGATTACATCGGTAAAATCCAAAAAGGTTGGTTCGATTTCGATGTAGTAGTAGCAACTCCTGACATGATGGGTGAAGTTGGTAAACTTGGTCGTGTATTAGGACCTAAAGGTTTAATGCCAAACCCTAAAACTGGAACAGTTACTTTCGATGTAACTAAAGCTGTTAACGAAATCAAAGCTGGTAAAGTTGAATACCGCGTTGATAAAGCTGGTAACATCCACGTTCCAATCGGTAAAGTATCTTTCGAAGATGCTAAATTAGTAGAAAACTTCAAAATAATTGCTGACACGCTACAAAAAGCTAAGCCAGCTGCTGCAAAAGGTACTTACATGAAGAACGCAACTGTTGCTTCTACAATGGGACCTGGCGTACGCGTAGACGTTTCTACACTTGCGTAAAAATTGGAAGTTGACTTCATAAAGAAGTTTTAATATAATCATTTATGTTGTGAATTTTAATAGTGTACCGTAGACAGTAGGAGTCGATTCGACTTAATTTCCTACCTAGGTGTTAATATACGAAGCGGAATCTTTTTTCTGTGACTATATGCCTCCATGTCTACAAGTTGGGCATGGAGGTTTTTAGTGCACTTTCGGTACATCTTCTATATAATCTACAGGAGGTGTAATAACATGAGCAAAGTAATCGAAACTAAACAACAAGTTGTAACTGAAATCGCTGAAAAACTTCGCGCGAGTAAATCTACAATTGTTGTTGACTACCGTGGTTTAACAGTTTCTGAAGCAACAGAATTACGTAAAAACTTACGTGAAGCTGGCGTTGAGTTCAAAGTTTACAAAAACTCTTTAACTCGTCGTGCTGCAGAGTCTGCTGAAATGGCTGAGTTAAACGAATTCTTAACAGGACCAAACGCAATCGCGTTCAGTAACGAGGATGTAGTTGCTCCTGCGAAAGTATTAAACGACTTCGCTAAAAATCATGAAGCTTTAGAAATTAAAGCGGGCGTAATCGAAGGTAAACTTGTAACACTTGATGAGGTTAAAGCTATCGCTACTCTTCCATCACGTGAAGGCTTACTTTCTATGCTTCTTAGCGTTCTTCAAGCTCCAATCCGTAACCTTGCACTTGCTACTAAAGCAGTTGCAGATCAAAAGGAAGAGCAAGGCGCTTAATTTTTTAAAAGATAATTACTTGTTATCTATAAAACAATACAAACCTATTTAAGGGAGGATATTTACAATGACTAAAGAACAAATCATTGAAGCAGTTAAATCTATGACTGTATTAGAACTTAACGACTTAGTAAAAGCTATCGAGGAAGAATTCGGCGTAACTGCTGCTGCTCCTGTAGCTGTAGCTGGTGGCGCTGGTGAAGCTGCTGCTGAGCAAACTGAATTTGACGTAGTACTTGCAAGTGCTGGCGCTCAAAAAATCAAAGTTATCAAAGCTGTACGTGAAATCACTGGTCTTGGCTTAAAAGAAGCTAAAGAATTAGTTGACAACACTCCAAAAGCAATCAAAGAAGGCGTTACTAAAGAGGAAGCTGAAGAAATGAAAGCTAAACTTGAAGAAGTTGGCGCTGCTGTAGAAGTTAAGTAATTAACTTTTGGTGCTTTAAAAAAGCTCGCTCTTATGCGAGCTTTTTTTTTAACTGTAAAGAAAAGAGGTGGCCATATGGCAGACCATTATTTTTCTAACGACCCTTCTAGTAAAAGTGATCGTAAACGATGGGAAGTTACACTTCGTGAATCTCGATTTACTTTTTTATCTGACCATGGGGTGTTCTCGAAAAACGAAGTGGACTTTGGTTCTCGTCTTTTAATTGAAGCGTTTCAAATGCCAGATGTTAAAGGTAATGTGTTAGACGTAGGATGTGGGTACGGTCCAATCGGTTTGTCGTTAGCGAAAGAGTTTCAAGATCGTGAAATTCACATGGTGGATGTGAATGAAAGGGCCTTGGGACTTGCAAAAGAAAATGCCGCTAATAACAGAATTGAAAATATACGTATTTTGCAAAGTAGTGTCTATGAAAATGTAGATGGCAAGTATGCTGTTATTCTATCTAATCCTCCAATTCGTGCTGGTAAAGATATCGTGCATGAGATTTTAGAAAAGGCTGTGGAGTATTTAGTTTCAGGTGGAGAATTGTGGATTGTTATTCAAAAGAAACAAGGTGCGCCATCTGCGATGAAAAAACTAGAAGAAGTATTTTCTGAAGTTGAAGTTGTAGAAAAGAAAAAAGGATATTATATCATAAAATCAAAAAAGCGTTGACGGTTATTTTTGGCTATGTTAACATTATACAATGCCAATATATGATTTTCTGCGTTGAGAAAGATGTATATTTTTGCTTCTCTTGGAAAAGATAGTAAAATCAGCAGATTATGAAACAGAATGATGGTTTTCTTATAGAAGCCATTTTTCTTTTTTGAGCAGGTAGAAAGACTCAACGTATCTATCTTTAAGAGAAAAAAACTACGCTAATAGCAGTAGTTGTATTTATTTGTGATTTTGCACAAATTTTTTTGTGCATTTATAATACTCATGATTTGAGGGGTGAAGCAGTTGACAGGTCAACTAGTTCAATACGGACGCCACCGCCAACGAAGAAGTTATGCCCGTATTAGTGAAGTATTAGAGTTACCAAATCTTATCGAAATTCAAACCTCTTCTTATCAGTGGTTTCTTGATGAGGGTTTGCGAGAAATGTTCCAAGACATTTCTCCGATCGAAGACTTTACGGGAAATCTATCGCTTGAATTTATCGACTACAGCTTGGGTGAACCTAAATACTCTGTAGAAGAATGCAAAGAGCGTGATGTGACGTATGCAGCACCACTTCGTGTAAAAGTGCGTCTAATCAACAAGGAAACTGGTGAAGTAAAAGAACAAGATGTGTTCATGGGAGATTTCCCACTCATGACAGAGACTGGAACATTCGTAATTAACGGTGCAGAACGTGTTATCGTTTCCCAGTTAGTTCGCTCTCCAAGCGTATACTATAGTGGCAAAGTGGATAAAAACGGAAAACGTGGTTTTACTGCTACTGTAATTCCAAACCGCGGAGCTTGGTTAGAGTATGAAACAGATGCTAAGGATGTTGTATATGTGCGTATTGACCGTACGCGTAAACTTCCTGTAACTGTTTTGTTACGCGCATTAGGGTTTGGCTCTGATCAAGAAATCACCGAGCTTTTAGGTGATAACGAATACTTAAGCAATACGTTAGAAAAAGACAACACAGATAGCACAGAGAAAGCATTGCTTGAAATTTATGAGCGTCTACGCCCTGGTGAACCACCAACAGTAGAAAATGCAAAGAGCTTACTTGTGTCTCGTTTCTTTGATCCGAAGCGCTACGATTTAGCAAATGTAGGTCGCTATAAGATCAACAAAAAGCTACACATTAAAAACAGATTGTTTAACCAACGTTTAGCTGAAACACTGGTGGATCCAGAAACTGGTGAAATTTTAGCGGCAGAAGGAACAGTCTTAGATCGTCGTACACTGGATCGCATTCTACCTTACTTAGAGAAAAACATTGGATTCAAAACAGCGAAACCAATGGGTGGAGTGGTAGCAGGCGATGTTGAGCTGCAATCTATTAAGATTTATGCTCCAGAATCAGAAGGCGAACGATCTATAAACGTAATTGGGAATGCAAATATTACTCGTGATATAAAACACATCACACCAGGTGATATTCTTGCTTCTATTAGCTACTTCTTTAACTTGCTATATAAAGTAGGGGATACAGATGATATTGACCACTTAGGAAATCGTCGTCTGCGTTCTGTAGGAGAGTTACTACAAAACCAATTCCGTATCGGTCTTTCTCGTATGGAACGTGTTGTTCGTGAGAGAATGTCGATTCAAGATACAAATGCAATTACACCACAAGCGTTAATTAACATTCGCCCGGTTATTGCATCTATTAAAGAGTTCTTCGGAAGTTCTCAGTTATCTCAGTTCATGGATCAAACAAACCCATTAGCAGAGTTAACTCACAAACGAAGACTATCTGCATTAGGACCCGGTGGTTTAACGCGTGAGCGCGCAGGCTTTGAAGTACGTGACGTTCACTACTCTCACTATGGTCGTATGTGTCCAATTGAAACGCCAGAGGGACCAAACATCGGTTTGATTAACTCATTATCTTCGTTTGCGAAAGTAAATGAGTTTGGTTTCATTGAAACGCCATACCGTCGTGTTGACCCAGAAACTGGTCTTGTAACAGGGCAGGTTGATTATTTAACAGCAGATGAAGAAGATAACTATGTTGTAGCCCAAGCGAATATGAAATTATCTGAAGTAGGGGAATTCCTTGATGAAGATATCGTAGCTCGTTTCCGTGGTGAAAACATTGTCACAAATAAAGAACGCATCGACTACATGGATGTATCTCCAAAACAAGTAGTGTCGGCAGCGACAGCTTGTATTCCGTTCTTAGAAAACGATGACTCTAACCGCGCACTTATGGGAGCGAACATGCAACGTCAGGCGGTTCCGTTAATAAATCCGGAATCTCCGATTGTAGGTACAGGTATGGAGTACGTATCAGCAAAAGACTCAGGTGCTGCAGTAATCTGTAAACAGCCTGGTGTTGTTGAGCGCGTAGAAGCACGTGAAGTTTGGGTACGTCGCTATGTAGACGTTGACGGTCAAACAGTAAAAGGCGACTTAGATCGCTACAAAATGCAAAAATTCATTCGTTCTAACCAAGGAACTTGCTACAACCAACGTCCAATCGTAAGTGTTGGAGACCAAGTTGTAAAAGGTGAAATCCTTGCGGATGGTCCTTCTATGGAACTAGGTGAACTGGCGCTTGGACGTAACGTGCTTGTTGGCTTTATGACATGGGACGGTTATAACTATGAGGATGCGATCATCATGAGTGAGCGCCTTGTAAAAGATGATGTGTACACTTCTATCCATATTGAAGAATATGAATCAGAAGCTCGTGATACGAAGCTTGGACCAGAAGAAATTACACGTGATATCCCGAATGTTGGAGAAGATGCACTTCGTAATCTTGACGAGCGCGGTATTATTCGCGTCGGTGCTGAAGTAAAAGATGGAGATCTACTTGTTGGTAAAGTAACGCCAAAAGGTGTAACAGAATTAACGGCAGAAGAACGTCTATTACATGCAATCTTCGGTGAAAAAGCACGTGAAGTACGTGATACATCACTACGTGTACCACACGGTGGTGGCGGTATTATCTTAGACGTAAAAGTGTTTAACCGTGAAGATGGCGATGAATTGCCACCAGGCGTGAATCAACTTGTACGTGCATATATCGTTCAAAAGCGTAAAATTTCTGAAGGTGACAAAATGGCCGGTCGTCATGGTAACAAAGGTGTTATCTCCCGTATTTTACCGGAAGAAGATATGCCTTACTTACCAGATGGTACGCCAATCGATATCATGTTAAACCCATTAGGGGTACCATCTCGTATGAATATCGGTCAGGTATTAGAGCTTCATCTTGGTATGGCAGCAAGATACCTTGGTATTCACATTGCAACACCGGTATTCGATGGTGCTCGTGAGGAAGATGTATGGGGCACAATTGAAGAAGCTGGTATGGCAAATGACGCGAAAACAATCCTGTATGACGGACGTACTGGTGAGCCATTCGATAACCGTGTATCTGTTGGTGTCATGTATATGATCAAACTTGCGCACATGGTTGACGATAAACTTCATGCTCGTTCTACTGGACCATACTCACTTGTAACGCAGCAACCTCTTGGAGGTAAAGCTCAGTTCGGTGGACAGCGTTTCGGTGAGATGGAGGTTTGGGCACTTGAAGCTTATGGTGCTGCTTATACTCTTCAAGAAATCTTAACAGTGAAGTCTGATGATGTTATTGGACGTGTTAAGACGTATGAAGCAATTGTTAAAGGTGAAAATGTTCCAGAACCAGGCGTTCCTGAATCATTCAAAGTATTGATTAAAGAACTGCAAAGTTTAGGTATGGACGTTAAAATGATGTCTATCAACGATACAGAAATTGAAATGCGTGATACGGAAGATGACGATGATCATCAATCAGCAGATAAATTGAATGTTGAAGTTGAGACAACTAAGGAATAATTGGGATAACCTGTAGACTAAAAGGGAGGTAGGCCCCTTGATAGATGTAAATAACTTTGAATATATGAAGATTGGACTTGCTTCACCTGACAAGATTCGTTCTTGGTCATACGGTGAAGTTAAGAAACCAGAAACAATTAACTATCGTACGTTAAAGCCTGAAAAAGATGGCTTGTTCTGTGAGCGTATTTTCGGACCACAAAAGGACTGGGAATGTCATTGCGGGAAATATAAACGTGTACGTTATAAAGGTGTAGTTTGTGATCGATGTGGCGTTGAAGTAACGCGTGCAAAAGTTCGTCGTGAACGTATGGGTCATATCGAATTAGCTGCTCCTGTATCTCATATTTGGTATTTCAAAGGTATCCCGAGCCGCATGGGACTTGTCTTAGACATGTCCCCTCGCGCGCTTGAAGAAGTAATTTATTTCGCTTCTTATGTTGTAACAGAAAGTGGAGATACACCACTTGATAAGAAGCAATTACTTTCTGAAAAAGAATACCGTGCATATCGTGATCGATATGGCAGTACATTCCATGCTGCTATGGGTGCAGAAGCGATTAAAAAATTACTGCAAGACATCGATTTAGATAAAGAAGTAGACTTCTTAAAAGAAGAATTAAAAACAGCACAAGGACAACGCCGTACTCGTGCTATTAAACGTCTAGAAGTATTAGAAGCATTCCGTAACTCTGGAAATCACCCATCTTGGATGATCTTAGAGGTTCTTCCAGTTATCCCACCAGAACTACGCCCAATGGTACAGTTAGATGGTGGACGTTTTGCTACTTCTGACTTAAACGACTTATATCGTCGTGTAATTAACCGTAACAACCGTTTAAAACGTCTATTGGACTTAGGTGCACCAAGCATTATCGTTCAAAACGAAAAACGTATGTTACAAGAAGCTGTAGACGCATTAATCGATAATGGTCGCCGTGGCCGTCCAGTTACTGGACCAGGTAACCGTCCATTAAAATCACTATCTCACATGCTTAAAGGTAAACAAGGACGTTTCCGTCAAAACTTATTAGGTAAACGTGTTGACTACTCTGGCCGTTCTGTAATCGTTGTAGGACCGAACTTAAAGATGTACCAATGTGGATTGCCGAAAGAAATGGCACTTGAATTGTTTAAACCTTTCGTTATGAAAGAGTTAGTTGGAAAAGGATTAGCACACAACATTAAGAGTGCTAAACGTAAAATCGAGCGTGTACACCCTGAAGTTTGGGACGTTTTAGAATCTGTGATCAAAGAGCATCCAGTACTTCTAAACCGCGCACCAACACTTCACCGTCTTGGTATCCAGGCGTTTGAACCTACACTAGTAGAAGGTCGTGCAATCCGTCTTCACCCACTTGTATGTACTGCATACAACGCGGACTTTGACGGTGACCAAATGGCGGTTCACGTTCCGTTATCATCAGAGGCACAAGCAGAAGCTCGTATCCTTATGTTAGCGGCACAAAACATCTTGAATCCAAAAGACGGAAAACCAGTTGTTACTCCATCTCAGGATATGGTATTAGGTAACTATTACTTAACACTTGAGCGCGAGGGTGCAATCGGTGAAGGTATGGTCTTCAAAGATGCAAACGAAGCAATACTTGCATACCAAAATGGATATGTACATCTGCACACACGTGTTGCAGTTGCTGCGAGTTCGGTAAATAATGTAACGTTTACTGAAGAGCAAAAGAGTAAGCTTCTATTAACAACAGTTGGTAAATTAATATTTAACGAAATCTTACCAGAGTCGTTCCCGTATATTAATGAACCAACAAACTCAAACCTTGAAAAAGAAACACCAGCGGAATATTTCGTTGAAAAAGGTGCGAACATTAAAGAAATTATTGCTAGTCGCGAAGAAGTGGCACCATTTAGCAAGAAAATCCTTGGTAATATTATTGCGGAAGTATTCAAACGTTTCCAAATTACAGAAACGTCTCGCATGCTTGACCGTATGAAAAACTTAGGATTTAAATACTCTACAAAAGCTGGTATTACAGTTGGGGTATCAGATATTCTTGTATTAGGTGAAAAAGATGAAATTCTCCATGAAGCACAAGCAAAAGTAGATAATGTAATTAAACAATTCCGTCGCGGTTTAATCACGGAAGAAGAACGTTACGATCGCGTTATCTCTATTTGGAGTAATGCAAAAGATGTTATCCAAGGAAAGCTGATGAAATCCTTGAATAAACGCAACCCAATCTTCATGATGAGTGATTCCGGTGCCCGTGGTAACGCATCGAACTTTACTCAGCTTGCTGGTATGCGTGGTCTGATGGCCAATCCATCTGGTCGTATCATTGAGCTTCCGATCAAATCGAGTTTCCGTGAAGGTTTAACAGTACTTGAGTACTTCATCTCTACGCATGGTGCGCGTAAAGGTCTTGCCGATACAGCACTTAAAACTGCCGATTCTGGTTACTTAACACGTCGTCTTGTAGACGTTGCACAAGATGTAATTGTTCGTCAAGATGATTGTGGAACAGATCGCGGTTTACTAATTGGTGCGATTAAAGAGGGTAATGAAGTTATTGAGTCACTATATGATCGTCTTGTTGGACGTTTTGCAAGAAAAACTGTAAAACATCCTGAAACAGGTGAAGTATTAGTTGTTGAAAATCAATTAATTACTGAAGATATTGCTCATATCGTTGAAAAGTCGGGTGTTGAAACTGTAAACATTCGTTCAGCGTTTACGTGTAATACTCGCCATGGTGTATGTAAGAAGTGTTACGGTCGTAACTTAGCAACTGGTACAGACGTAGAAGTAGGAGAAGCGGTAGGTATTATCGCAGCTCAATCTATCGGTGAGCCAGGTACACAGTTAACGATGCGTAC
The DNA here is from genome assembly GCF_040459995.1 of Bacillus cereus group sp. MG9. Taxonomy (NCBI): domain Bacteria; kingdom Bacillati; phylum Bacillota; class Bacilli; order Caryophanales; family Bacillaceae; genus Bacillus; species Bacillus cereus group sp. MG9. The sequence continues at coordinate 120,265 of NZ_JARVHC010000001.1, forward strand.
GTTCCATACAGGTGGGGTTGCCGGGGATGATATCACACAAGGTTTACCTCGTATCCAAGAGATCTTCGAAGCTCGTAATCCGAAGGGTCAGGCAGTTATCAGTGAAATTGACGGTGTTATCGCAGCGATCAACGATGTTAAAGATCGCCAAGAAGTAGTTGTACAGGGTGAAGTTGAAGCTCGTACGTATGCTATTCCTTACGGTGCTCGTCTGAAAGTAACTCTAGGACAGCCAATTAGCCACGGTAAAGAGTTAACAGAAGGTTCTATTGATCCGAAGGAATTACTAAAAGTAACGGACATTACAGCAGTTCAAGAATACTTATTACGTGAAGTTCAAAAAGTATACCGTATGCAAGGGGTAGAAATTGGTGACAAACACGTAGAAGTAATGGTACGTCAAATGCTACGTAAAGTTCGTGTAAGTGATGCGGGTGAAACAGATGTATTACCAGGAACATTACTAGATATCCATCAGTTTACTGATGCGAATGCGAAGGTGTTACTGAAAGGTAAACAACCAGCAACGGCTAGACCGGTTCTACTTGGTATTACAAAAGCTTCACTTGAGACAGATTCGTTCTTATCTGCGGCGTCATTCCAAGAAACAACTCGTGTTCTAACAGATGCAGCAATTAAGGGTAAACGCGATGAGCTTCTAGGATTGAAAGAGAATGTTATTATCGGTAAGCTTGTTCCTGCTGGAACAGGTATGAATCGTTATCGCAAAGTGGATCTTGTAAAAACAACACAAGATAACATGAATGTAGAAAACGATGAAGTTTATGTGGAACAGTAAAATTTTCCGTCGTAAATTTTGTATAAAAACAGCTGATCCTAGTTGACATTGTATGAGACAAAATGTTACTATAATCAAGGTTGCTCCTGAACGATGCTTTGGAGGATATTTAAATGTCTTATCAAAAAGTGTCAAATGCTGAAAATGTAGTCGTTGGTCATAAACGAACATTGGAAGCAATCAAAAATGGTATAGTTAAAGAAGTTGTTATTGCGGAAGATGCTGATGTGCGGTTAACCCATGTTATCATTCGTACTGCCTTGCAACATAACATACCCATAACCAAAGTTGAATCAGTTCGTAAGCTTGGAAAAGTTTCGGGGATTCAAGTGGGAGCTTCAGCAATAGGAATAATAAGTTAAAACTGTTTTTGTGAGGAGAGAGCATTTGCTCTTCCTTGCAAAAACTTTGTTTTCAACTAATAATGAACCACCTGGATATGTGGTCATACAAACATGCGAAGGGAGGATAATCAAATGCCTACTATTAACCAATTAGTGAGAAATGGTCGTACTGATAAAGTATGGAAGTCTAAATCACCTGCGTTAAACAAAGGTTTTAATTCTTTAAAGAAAAAATCAACTGATATCTCTGCACCTCAAAAACGTGGTGTGTGTACTCGTGTTGGTACAATGACTCCGAAGAAACCTAACTCAGCGTTACGTAAATACGCTCGTGTACGTTTAACAAATGGTATTGAAGTTACAGCTTACATCCCAGGTATCGGTCATAACCTACAAGAGCATAGCGTAGTATTAATTCGCGGTGGTCGAGTAAAGGATTTACCAGGGGTACGTTACCACATCGTTCGTGGTGCGCTTGATACAGCTGGTGTTGACAAACGTATGCAAGGACGTTCTAAATATGGTACTAAGCGACCAAAACCTGCTAAAAAATAATAAATTTATAATGAAAGGAGGAACTCAATATGCCTCGTAAAGGACCTGTTGCGAAACGTGACGTGTTACCAGATCCAATGTACAATTCTAAGCTTGTAACACGCCTAATCAACAAAATGATGGTTGACGGTAAAAAAGGTAAATCTCAAACAATTCTTTATAACGCTTTCGAGATCGTTCGTGAACGTTCAGATAAAGAACCAATGGAAGTATTCGAGCAAGCTCTTAAGAACATCATGCCTGTTCTTGAAGTACGCGCTCGTCGTGTTGGTGGTGCTAACTACCAAGTTCCAGTTGAGGTTCGTCCAGAACGCCGTACAACTTTAGGTCTTCGCTGGTTAGTAAACTATGCTCGTCTTCGTGGTGAAAAAACTATGGAAGAGCGTCTAGCTTACGAAATCTTAGATGCATCTAACAACGCTGGTGCAGCTGTTAAGAAACGTGAAGATACTCATAAAATGGCAGAAGCTAACAAAGCATTTGCTCATTACCGTTGGTAGGATTCAACGTAAAATAAATGTAAGCATAAACCGCTTTATTTGTCGCTTATGGAAGTGTGGAGAGGGAGAATGCCTCTCCCTTTCGTTGGGCGCTCGTTTTACATAATGAGGGTACTGGACACTGGCATATGTAACAATATAAAGTGGCTTTTTTGCTACTTAAAATAAAATAATCCAATCCATATATGGAAGGAGCAAGACACCAAATGACTAGAGAGTTCTCTTTAGAAAACACTCGTAATATTGGTATCATGGCTCACATCGATGCTGGTAAAACAACAGCAACTGAGCGTATTCTGTATTACACAGGACGTATTCATAAAATCGGTGAAACTCATGAAGGTGCATCTCAGATGGACTGGATGGAGCAAGAGCAAGAACGTGGTATCACAATTACTTCTGCTGCAACTACAGCACAATGGAAAGGTCACCGTGTAAATATCATTGACACTCCAGGACACGTAGATTTCACAGTAGAAGTAGAACGTTCTTTACGCGTACTTGATGGCGCAGTAGCAGTACTTGATGCACAATCTGGTGTAGAACCACAAACAGAAACTGTTTGGCGTCAGGCTACTACTTATGGTGTACCTCGTATCGTATTCGTTAACAAAATGGATAAGATTGGTGCAGATTTCTTATACTCTGTAGGAACAATCCACGATCGTTTACAAGCAAACGCACATCCAATTCAGTTACCAATCGGTGCTGAAGACGAGTTCAATGGTATTATTGACCTTGTTGAAGAGTGTGCTTACATGTACAGTAACGATTTAGGAACAGACATCGAGCGTGTTGAAATTCCTAAAGAGCACAAAGAATTAGCTGAAGAATACCGTGGAAAACTTATTGAAGCGGTAGCTGAGCTTGATGAAGAAATGATGATGAAGTACCTAGAAGGTGAAGAAATCACTGTAGAAGAGCTTAAAGCGGGTATCCGTAAGGCTACAACTTCTGTTGAATTCTTCCCAGTAATCTGTGGTTCTGCATTCAAAAATAAAGGTGTTCAAATTCTGTTAGACGCAGTTATTGACTACCTACCATCTCCATTAGATGTACCCGCTATTAAAGGTACTCTTCCGGATACGGAGGAAGCTATCGAGCGTAAGTCTAGCGATGAAGAACCATTCGCAGCTCTAGCATTCAAAATCATGACTGACCCTTATGTTGGTAAGTTAACGTTCTTCCGTGTGTACTCTGGTGTGTTAAACTCTGGATCATACGTGAAAAACTCAACTAAAGGTAAGCGTGAGCGTGTAGGTCGTATCCTACAAATGCACGCTAACAGCCGTGAAGAGATTTCAACAGTTTACGCTGGTGATATCGCTGCTGCTGTAGGTTTAAAAGATACTACTACTGGTGATACTCTTTGTGATGAGAAGAGTCTTGTTATCCTTGAGTCTATGGAATTCCCAGAACCAGTTATCTCTGTAGCTATCGAACCAAAATCTAAAGCTGACCAAGATAAAATGGGTACAGCATTATCTAAGCTTTCTGAAGAAGATCCAACATTCCGTGCTCACACTGACCAAGAAACTGGCCAAACAATCATCGCTGGTATGGGTGAACTTCACCTTGATATCATTGTTGACCGTATGCGCCGTGAATTCAAAGTGGAAGCAAACGTTGGTGCTCCTCAGGTAGCATACCGTGAGACTTTCCGCGCTGCTGCGAAAGTTGAAGGTAAGTTCGCTCGTCAATCTGGTGGTCGTGGACAATTCGGTCACGTTTGGATTGAGTTTGAACCTAATGAAGAAGGTAAAGGATTCGAATTCCAAAACAAGGTTGTCGGTGGTGTAGTTCCACGTGAATACATCCCAGCTGTTGGAGCGGGTCTTGAAGACGCACTTAAAAATGGTGTACTAGCTGGTTATCCACTAGTTGATATTAAAGCTGCGTTAGTTGACGGATCTTACCATGATGTCGATTCATCTGAGATGGCGTTCAAAATCGCTGCATCTATGGCGCTTAAAGCTGCGGTTTCTAAATGTAGCCCAGTAATTCTTGAGCCAATGATGAAAGTTGAAGTTGTAATTCCTGAAGAGTACATGGGTGACATTATGGGCGACGTAACATCTCGTCGTGGACGTGTAGAAGGTATGGAAGCTCGCGGTAACGCACAAGTTGTTCGCGCTATGGTTCCACTTTCTGAAATGTTCGGTTATGCAACAGCATTACGTTCTAACACTCAAGGACGCGGAACATTCTCAATGACATTTGATCATTATGAAGAAGTACCGAAGTCTGTTTCTGAAGAAATTATTAAAAAAAATAAAGGTGAATAATTGATTTTTATCGATTGTTCAAGTATAACTACTTATGTAAGCTTAGAAAGTGAGACGCAAGTTTCACTTTCTAGTCTAAATATAAAATAACCTATATAAACTAAGGAGGAATTTAGAATGGCTAAAGCTAAATTCGAACGTTCTAAACCCCATGTTAACATCGGTACAATCGGCCACGTTGACCATGGTAAAACTACATTAACTGCTGCGATCACTACAGTTCTTGCAAAAGCTGGTGGTGCTGAAGCACGCGGATACGATCAAATCGACGCTGCTCCAGAAGAAAGAGAGCGCGGAATCACAATCTCAACTGCACACGTTGAGTACGAAACTGAAACTCGTCACTATGCACACGTTGACTGCCCAGGTCATGCTGACTATGTTAAAAACATGATCACTGGTGCTGCTCAAATGGACGGCGGTATCTTAGTAGTATCTGCTGCTGATGGTCCAATGCCTCAAACACGTGAGCACATCCTTCTTTCTCGTCAAGTAGGTGTTCCTTACATCGTTGTATTCTTAAACAAATGCGACATGGTAGATGACGAAGAATTATTAGAATTAGTAGAAATGGAAGTTCGCGACCTATTATCTGAATACGGATTCCCAGGCGACGATATTCCTGTAATTAAAGGTTCTGCTCTTAAAGCTCTTCAAGGAGAAGCTGAGTGGGAAGAAAAAATCATCGAATTAATGACTGAAGTTGATGCTTACATCCCAACTCCAGAACGTGAAACTGACAAACCATTCTTAATGCCTATCGAGGATGTATTCTCTATCACAGGTCGTGGTACAGTTGCAACTGGTCGTGTTGAGCGTGGAATCGTTAAAGTTGGTGACGTAGTAGAAATCATCGGTCTTGCTGAAGAGAATGCTACTACAACTGTAACTGGTGTAGAAATGTTCCGTAAGCTTCTTGACCAAGCTCAAGCTGGAGACAACATCGGTGCTCTACTTCGTGGGGTTGCTCGTGAAGACATCCAACGTGGACAAGTTCTTGCTAAAACTGGCTCTGTAAAAGCACACGCTAAATTCAAAGCTGAGGTTTTCGTATTATCTAAAGAAGAAGGTGGACGTCACACTCCATTCTTCGCTAACTACCGTCCACAGTTCTACTTCCGTACAACTGACGTAACTGGTATCATCCAATTGCCAGAAGGTACTGAAATGGTAATGCCTGGTGACAACATCGAAATGACTATCGAACTTATCGCTCCAATCGCTATCGAAGAGGGAACTAAATTCTCTATTCGTGAAGGTGGACGTACAGTAGGTTACGGTGTAGTTGCTACAATCGTTGCTGAGTAGTCTTTAATTAGATTATTAAAAACTCAAGGGATTCTCCCTTGAGTTTTTTTTATTGCTTATTACTATAGAAGAAAGAGATGCGTTTTCTATTTTTGGATGAGTTTCTTCTATAGTATATAAAACGAAAACAACACCCAAAAACTGTAAGGTGAATAAGAGTAGATGAAAACTTGATATTCTTTAAAGTGCCATGTATAATAGCAAAAGTAGAGAAAAGCAGATGTGAACAAAAAGATGCTTGCATCTAGACGAATAACATTGTATAATAGACAATGTTGGTCTTTGACTGCGATGAAGTGGAAGGTTGCTGACACACCCGGCCGCTTTGCCATGGCATGGTGTGGGGAAATTTCCATGGAGAAGGTCTATTTTAGAAATAGGCGAACGAAGGAGGGAAAATAATGGCAAAAGAAAAAATTCGTATCCGTTTAAAAGCTTATGATCACCGTATTCTTGATCAATCAGCTGAGAAAATTGTAGAAACAGCTAAGCGTTCTGGGGCAACAGTTTCTGGTCCGATCCCATTACCAACTGAGAAGACTATTTACACAATTCTTCGTGCTGTTCATAAGTACAAAGATTCTCGTGAACAATTCGAAATGCGCACGCACAAACGTCTAATCGACATCGTGAGTCCTACTCCGCAAACAGTAGATTCATTAATGCGTTTAGATCTACCATCTGGTGTAGATATCGAAATCAAATTATAATTCATATAACTTAAAAATGTAGGAGGTGTAACTCATGACCAAAGGAATCTTAGGAAGAAAGATCGGTATGACTCAAGTATTTGCTGAGAACGGTGAGTTAATCCCAGTAACGGTAATCGCTGCTAATCCAAACGTTGTTCTTCAAAAGAAAACAACTGAAACTGATGGCTACAACGCAATTCAGTTAGGATTTGAAGATAAACGTGAAAAGTTAACTAACAAACCTGAACAAGGCCACACTGCTAAAGCATCTACAACTCCTAAGCGCTTCATTCGCGAAATCCGCGATGCAGACGTGGACGGATTAGAGGTTGGTCAAGAGGTAAAAGTTGAAGTTTTCGCTGCAGGTGAAATCGTTGACGTAACAGGAATTTCTAAAGGTAAAGGTTTCCAAGGTGTTATTAAACGCCACGGACAATCTCGCGGACCTATGTCTCATGGTTCTCGCTATCACCGTCGTCCAGGTTCAATGGGGCCAGTTGCTCCGAACCGTGTATTCAAAGGCAAAAAACTTGCTGGACGTATGGGTGGAGACCAAGTTACTATCCAAAACTTAGAAATCGTTCAAGTTGACACTGAGCGCAACTTATTACTAGTAAAAGGTAACGTTCCAGGTGCTAAGAAATCTCTTGTAGTTGTTCAAGGCGCTGTGAAGGTTAGCAAATAATTCACAATAGGAAGGAGGAATTCCAATGCCAAAAGTTACTGTATATAACCAAACTGGTTCACAGGTTGGTGAAATCGAATTAGCTGAAGCTATTTTCGGTATCGAACCAAATGAAGCTGTACTATTTGAAGCTGTAATGATGCAACGTGCATCTTTACGTCAAGGTACACACAAAGTAAAAACTCGCTCTGAAGTTCGCGGTGGTGGTCGTAAACCATGGCGTCAAAAAGGAACTGGACGTGCTCGTCAAGGTTCTATCCGCTCTCCTCAATGGCGTGGTGGTGGTACGGTATTCGGACCTACACCAAGAAGCTATGCGTACAAACTTCCTAAGAAAGTTCGTCGTTTAGCAATCAAATCTGCATTAGCTACTAAAGTAGTTGAGAACAACATTGTAGTTCTTGAGGACCTAGTGTTAAATGCACCAAAAACAAAAGACATGGTAGCAGTACTTAAAGGATTAACTGTTGAGAAGAAAGCTCTTATCGTAACTGCTGATGCAAACGAATCTGTAGAGTTATCTGCTCGCAATATCCCTGGAGTAACAGTAATCACTGCTGATGGCGTAAACGTGCTAGATGTGCTTCATCATGATAAGCTAATCATGACAAAAGCGGCAGTGGAAAAAGTAGAGGAGGTGCTTGCATAATGAGAGATCCTCGTGATATCATTAAGCGCCCAGTTATCACTGAACGTTCTATGGAAATGATGGCTGAAAAAAAATACACGTTCGACGTGGACGTTAAATCTAATAAAACAGAGGTTAAAGACGCTATAGAAGCGATCTTTGGTGTTAATGTAGACAAAGTAAATATCATGAACTACAAGCCGAAAGCAAAACGTGTTGGTCGTCACGCTGGTTTTACTAGCCGTCGTCGTAAAGCAATCGTTAAGCTAACTGCTGACAGCAAAGAAATCGAAATCTTCCAAGGCGTTTAATTCTTACTAAAGAAGGAGGGAAATTGAGATGGGAATTAAAAAGTATAATCCAACTACTAACGGTCGTCGTAACATGACTACGAATGATTTCGCTGAAATCACGACCGACAGACCGGAAAAGTCTTTACTTGCTCCTTTAAGCAAAAAGGCTGGTCGTAATAACCAAGGTAAAATTACTGTACGTCATCAAGGTGGCGGACATAAGCGTCAATACCGTATCATCGACTTTAAGCGTAACAAAGATGGAATTCCAGGACGCGTTGCTACGATCGAATATGATCCAAACCGCTCTGCGAATATCGCATTAATTAATTACGTTGACGGTGAAAAACGTTACATTCTTGCTCCTAAAACTTTAGAAGTAGGTATGGAAGTTATGTCTGGTCCTGAATCTGACATTAAAATCGGTAACGCATTACCATTAATCAACATTCCAGTAGGTACTGTTGTTCATAACATCGAGCTTAAGCCTGGTCGTGGCGGACAATTAGTTCGTTCTGCTGGTACATCTGCTCAAGTACTTGGTAAAGAAGGAAAATACGTACTTGTACGTTTAACTTCTGGTGAAGTACGTTTAGTATTATCTGCTTGTCGCGCTTCAATCGGTCAAGTTGGTAACGAACAACACGAACTTATCAAAATCGGTAAAGCAGGTCGCTCTCGCTGGTTAGGTAAGCGCCCAACAGTTCGTGGTTCTGTAATGAACCCGGTTGATCACCCACACGGTGGTGGTGAAGGTCGCTCTCCAATCGGACGTAAGTCTCCAATGTCTCCATGGGGTAAACCAACTCTTGGATTCAAGACTCGTAAGAAAAACAAAGCGTCTGATAAATTTATCGTTCGTCGTCGTAAAAAATAATGGGATTGTAGTACGGTTCGCTTCAAGAACCGTACGCCAATCACGAAGGGAGGCACCAAAATGGCTCGTAGCTTAAAAAAAGGACCATTTGTCGATGATCACTTAATGAACAAAATGGAAAAATTAGTTGCATCTGAGCAAAAACAAGTTGTTAAAACTTGGTCTCGCCGTTCAACAATCTTCCCTCAGTTCATCGGACATACAATTGCTGTATATGATGGTCGTAAACACGTACCTGTGTACATCACTGAGGATATGGTTGGCCATAAGTTAGGTGAATTCGCACCAACTCGTACGTATAAAGGTCACCTTGCTGACGATAAGAAAACTAGAAGATAATGAGAGGAGGCACTTCAATGCAAGCTAAAGCAGTAGTGAGAACAGTTCGTATTGCTCCTCGTAAGGTTCGTTTAGTAGTAGACTTAATCCGAGGTAAGCAAGTGGGTGAAGCGATTGCTATCCTTAACCACACACCAAAAACTGCTTCTCCAGTTGTAGAAAAAGTTTTAAAATCTGCAATCGCAAATGCAGAGCACAATTATGAGATGGATATTAACAACCTAGTTGTTGAAAAAGTCTTCGTTGACGAAGGTCCAACGTTGAAACGTTTCCGTCCACGTGCAATGGGTCGTGCAAGCCAAATTAACAAACGCACAAGCCACATCACAGTTGTGGTATCAGAAAAGAAGGAGGGATAATCGATGGGTCAGAAGGTTAATCCAATTGGTCTTCGTGTCGGTATTATCCGCGACTGGGAATCTCGTTGGTTCGCTGAGAAAGATTATGCTACGTTATTACATGAAGACATCAAAATCCGTGAGTACATTACTGTACGCTTAAAAGATTCTGCTGTTGCTAAAGTAGAAATCGAACGTGCAGCAAATCGTGTAAATGTTACAATTCACACTGCAAAACCTGGTATGGTAATTGGTAAAGGTGGTACTGAAGTTGAAGCACTTCGTAAAGCTCTTAACCAATTAACAGGCAAGCGTGTACACATTAACATTTTAGAAGTTAAGAGAGCTGATCTTAACGCTAAATTAGTAGGCGAAAACATTGCTCGTCAATTAGAAAACCGTGTATCATTCCGTCGTGCACAAAAGCAAGTTATTCAACGTGCTATGCGTGCAGGAGCAAAAGGTATTAAAACACAGGTTTCTGGTCGTCTTGGCGGAGCTGATATCGCTCGTGCAGAATCTTACAGTGAAGGAACTGTTCCACTTCATACACTTCGCGCTGATATTGACTATGCAGCAGTTGAAGCTGATACAACATACGGTAAATTAGGCGTAAAAGTATGGATCTACCGTGGAGAAGTCCTTCCTACAAAAAAGAAAGCTTCTGAGGAAGGAGGAAAATAATATGTTAATGCCTAAACGCGTAAAATATCGTAGAGAGCATCGTGGTAAAATGCGTGGTCGTGCAAAAGGTGGAACTGAAATCGCTTTTGGTGAATTCGGTTTACAAGCACTAGCTGCTTCATGGATTACAAACCGTCAAATCGAAGCTGCTCGTCGTGCAATGACTCGTCACATGAAACGTGGCGGTAAAGTATGGATTAAAATTTTCCCTTCTAAACCTTACACTGCAAAACCTCTAGAAGTACGTATGGGTTCCGGTAAAGGGGCACCAGAAGGCTGGGTAGCAGTAGTAAAACCTGGGAAAATTATGTTTGAAATTGCGGGTGTATCTGAAGAGGTAGCACGCGAAGCATTACGTCTTGCAGCTCACAAGTTACCTGTGAAATGTAAATTCGTAAAACGTGAAGAAAATGGTGGTGAATCTAATGAAAACTAATGATATTCGTGAATTAACCACTGCCGAAATCGAAACAAAAGTTAAAGCTTTAAAGGAAGAGTTGTTTAATCTTCGCTTCCAACTTGCTACAGGACAATTAGAGAACCCAACTCGCATCCGTGAAGTACGTAAAGCGATTGCTCGTATGAAAACTGTAGTTTGTGAAAGAGAGATCGGAATTAATCGATAAATTGAGGGGAGGTTTGCATAGTGAGCGAACGTAACCAACGCAAAGTTTATACTGGTCGTGTTGTTTCTGACAAAATGGACAAAACGATTACAGTTTTAGTTGAAACTTACAAAACTCATTCCTTATACGGAAAACGTGTTAAGTATTCTAAAAAGTATAAAGCCCATGATGAGCAAAACCAAGCGAAACTTGGCGATATCGTTAAAATCATGGAAACTCGCCCGCTTTCTGCTACTAAGCGTTTCCGTTTAGTTGAAATCGTTGAAGAAGCGGTTGTTATCTAAATAGACGAATCGGAATTTTTAGTCCGAAGGGAGGTTTCATAACATGATCCAACAAGAATCTCGTTTGAAAGTTGCTGACAACTCTGGTGCCCGCGAACTTTTAACAATTAAAGTATTAGGCGGCTCTGGTCGTAAATATGCTTATATTGGTGATATTATCGTTGCTACGGTAAAACAAGCAACACCAGGTGGCGTTGTTAAAAAAGGTGACGTTGTTAAGGCAGTAGTGGTACGTACGAAGAGCGGAGCTCGTCGTCCGGACGGTTCTTACATTAAATTTGATGAAAACGCAGCGGTTATCATCAAAGACGATAAGAGCCCACGTGGTACTCGTATCTTCGGACCAGTAGCTCGTGAATTACGTGATAGCAACTTCATGAAGATCGTTTCTTTAGCTCCAGAAGTTCTATAATTTAAGGTATTGCCTTGCTAAGGAGGTGCAGAATTAAGATGCATGTAAAAAAAGGTGATAAAGTTCAGGTAATCACTGGTAAAGACAAAGGAAAACAAGGTGTTATCCTTGTGGCTTTCCCAAAGCAAAACCGTGTTATCGTTGAGGGTGTTAACATCGTTAAAAAACACTCTAAGCCATCTCAATTAAATCCACAAGGTGGAATTATTACGAAAGAAGCACCTATTCACGTTTCTAATGTTATGGTATTAGATCCGAAAACAGGCGAACCTACTCGCGTAGGCTTCAAAGTAGAAGATGGTAAAAAAGTGCGTATTGCAAAAAAATCTGGTGAATTATTAGATAAATAATTTTCTTAAGAAAGGAGGTCACTTCATTGAATCGCCTTAAAGAGAAGTTCCAAAAGGAAATTACTCCTGCTCTAATGAGCAAGTTTAACTATAAATCTGTGATGGAAGTACCGAAAATCGAAAAGATCGTAATCAACACTGGTGTTGGTGACGCGGTATCTAACTCAAAAGCTTTAGACAATGCAGTAGAAGAATTAACTCAAATCGCAGGTCAAAAACCTGTTGTAACTCGCGCTAAAAAATCAATCGCTGGTTTCCGTCTTCGTGAAGGTATGCCAATCGGTGCGAAAGTAACTTTACGCGGTCAGCAAATGTATGAGTTCTTCGACAAATTAGTATCAGTTTCTTTACCACGTGTACGTGATTTCCGTGGTGTTTCTAAGAAATCATTTGATGGTCGTGGGAACTACACATTAGGTGTTAAAGAGCAACTAATTTTCCCTGAGATTGATTATGATAAAGTAAGTAAAGTCCGAGGTATGGACATCGTAATCGTTACTACAGCGAAAACTGATGAAGAAGCTCGTGAACTTTTAACACAATTCGGTATGCCATTCCAAAAATAATGGAAGCCAACGCTAAGTAGAGGAGGCGAAAACGTGGCTAAAAAATCTATGATCGCGAAACAAAAGCGTACTCCTAAGTTTAAAGTACAAGAGTATACACGTTGCGAACGCTGCGGTCGTCCGCATTCTGTATACCGCAAATTTAAGCTTTGCCGTATTTGTTTCCGTGAACTTGCATATAAAGGTCAAATTCCTGGTGTTAAAAAAGCTAGTTGGTAAAACCCACAAATGGGAAGGAGGTAAAACACATGGTGATGACAGATCCAATTGCAGACATGCTTACTCGCATCCGTAATGCGAATATGGTACGTCATGAGAAATTAGAGGTTCCTGCTTCTAAAATCAAAAAAGAGATCGCTGATCTTTTAAAGCGTGAAGGTTTCATTCGTGATGTAGAATACATCGGGGATAACAAACAAGGTATCCTTCGTATTTTCCTGAAATATGGTGCAAACAATGAACGTGTAATCACTGGATTAAAGCGTATCAGTAAACCTGGCTTACGCGTTTACGCAAAAGCTGATGAAGTACCTCGTGTACTTAACGGATTAGGTATCGCTCTTGTTTCTACATCTAAGGGAGTAATGACAGACAAAGATGCTCGTCAATTACAAACTGGTGGAGAAGTAGTAGCATACGTTTGGTAATATATATTTAAAACGAACGGAGGTGTGACCACATGTCTCGTATTGGTAAAAAGATTCTTGAAATCCCTGCAGGTGTTACTATTACAGTTGCAGAAGACAATACTGTAACAGTAAAAGGCCCTAAAGGTGAATTAACTCGTACTTTCAAAACTGATATGTCTATCAAAATTGAAGAAAATACACTAACAGTTGAGCGTCCATCTGAACAGAAGGAACACCGTGCATTACACGGTACAACTCGTGCTTTAATCGGAAACATGGTTGAAGGTGTAACTACAGGTTTTGCACGCGGACTTGAATTAGTCGGTGTTGGTTACCGTGCTCAAAAACAAGGTGATAAACTTGTTTTAAGCGTAGGTTATTCTCATCCAGTAGAAATGACTCCAGAAGCAGGACTTGAAGTTGAAGTACCTGTACCAACTAAAATCGTAATTAAAGGTATCGACAAGCAACGTGTTGGCGAATTTGCTGCTAACATCCGTGCTGTACGTGCTCCTGAGCCATATAAAGGTAAAGGTATTCGTTACGAAGGCGAAGTTGTTCGTCGTAAAGAAGGTAAAACTGCTAAGTAAACCCGTTAGGTGAAAGAAAGGAGTGACAAGAATGATCACTAAAGCTGCTAAAAATGCGACTCGTAAGAAAAGACATGCACGTGTACGTGCTAAACTTACTGGTACTGCAGAACGTCCACGTTTAAACGTGTACCGTTCTAACCAACATATTTACGCTCAAGTTATTGATGATGTAAATGGTGTAACATTAGTAAGTGCATCTACTCTTGATAAAGACCTTGCTCTTAACGGTACTAGCAATACTGAAGCTGCTACGAAAGTTGGAGAATCAGTTGCTAAGCGTGCTGTAGAGAAAGGCGTTAAAGAAGTAGTATTTGATCGCGGTGGTTACTTATACCATGGCCGTGTTAAAGCTCTAGCTGAAGCTGCTCGTGAGGCTGGATTACAATTTTAATGGTCAAAGGAGGGAAAATTGATGCAACGCATTGACCCAAGTAAATTAGAACTTGAAGAACGTGTAGTTACGATAAATCGTGTCGCGAAAGTTGTTAAGGGTGGTCGTCGTTTCCGCTTTGCTGCACTAGTTGTAGTTGGCGATAAAAACGGTCATGTTGGATTCGGTACTGGTAAAGCACAAGAGGTACCAGACGCAATCCGTAAAGCTATCGAAGACGCTAAGAAAAACCTAATCGCAGTACCATTAGTTGGTACAACAATTCCACATACAATCAACGGTCATTTTGGAGCTGGTGAAGTATTCTTAAAACCTGCTGCTGAGGGTACTGGTGTTATTGCTGGTGGACCTGTTCGTGCGGTACTAGAATTAGCTGGTGTACAAGATATTCTTTCGAAATCTCTTGGTACTAACACACCAATCAACATGATTCGCGCTACTGTGAACGGATTAAGCGAACTTAAGCGCGCTGAAGATGTTGCAAAATTACGCGGTAAATCTGTAGAAGAGCTACTAGGTTAAGGAGGGAAAACAAATGGCGAAAAAGTTAGAAATTACCCTCACTCGTAGTGTAATTGGTCGTCCACAAGATCAACGTGCGACGGTAGAAGCTTTAGGTCTTAAAAAGTTGAATTCAACTGTAGTTAAGGAAGAAACTCCTGCTATTCTTGGTATGATCAACAAAGTTTCTCACCTTATAACTGTAAAAGAAGCTTAAGGATAACTCATTAATATAAGGAGGTGCCTGGGAATGAAACTTCATGAATTAAAACCTGCAGAAGGTTCTCGTAAAGTACGTAACCGTGTCGGTCGTGGTATCGGTTCTGGTAACGGTAAAACTGCTGGTAGAGGTCATAAAGGACAAAACGCACGTTCTGGCGGCGGTGTTCGTCTTGGCTTCGAAGGTGGTCAAACTCCACTATTCCGTCGTTTACCAAAACGCGGCTTCACAAACATTAACCGTAAAGAGTTTACTATTGTAAACTTATCAACGTTAAATCGTTTTGAAGATGGTACAGAAGTAACACCTGAATTATTGCTGGAAACTGGCGTTATCAGCAAGTTAAACGACGGTGTTAAAATTCTTGCAAGCGGAGCAGTAGAGAAAAAATTAACTGTTAAAGCGCACAAGTTCTCTTCAAGTGCTAAAGAAGCAATTGAAGCAGCTGGCGGATCAGTTGAGGTGATCTAATGTTTCGTACAATCTCCAACTTTATGCGCGTTGCTGAGATAAGACGTAAAATATTATTCACTTTAGCGATGTTAGTCGTATTCAGGATTGGCACGTTTATCCCAGTGCCATTTACAAATGGAGACGTACTGAAAGCACAAGATCAATTAAATGCCTTAGGTATCCTAAATACATTTGGCGGTGGCGCCTTGAAGAACTTCTCCATCTTCGCGATGGGAATCATGCCGTATATTACAGCATCCATCATCGTGCAATTATTGCAGATGGATGTTGTTCCTAAATTTTCGGAATGGTCGAAGCAAGGCGAAATGGGCCGTCGTAAACTAACGCAATTCACGCGTTACTTTACAATTGTTCTTGCGTTTATTCAGGGGTTTGGTATGTCAATCGGTTTTAACGGTATGGTAGGTGGGCAATTAATTTTGAATCCAGGTTGGAGCACTTATTTATACATTGCTACGGTACTGACTGCTGGTACTGCATTTTTAATGTGGTTAGGTGAACAGATTACATCTAAAGGTGTAGGTAATGGTATTTCCATTCTTATCTTTGGTGGTATTGCCGCAGCGATCCCAAGTGTTATATCTCAAGTGTATCAACAACAGTTTCAAAATATCGGAGATCAATTGTTCATGAGTATCGTTAAAGTTGCATTGATTTTACTAGCTGTGCTAGCAGTTATTGTTGGTGTTATTTTCATTCAACAGGCTGTTAGAAAGATCCCAATTCAATACGCGAAGCGTGTAACAGGAGGGAATGGGAATCATGCTGGAGCACAAAACACTCATTTACCACTTAAGGTAAATAGTGCGGGTGTTATTCCAGTCATTTTTGCTGTTTCATTCTTAATTACGCCTCCAACTATTGCACAGTTCTTCCCGAAACATGATGTATCGCAGTGGATTATTGCAAACTTTAACTATTCTCACCCAGTGGGAATGATCATATATGTTGCGCTCATTGTAGCCTTCACATACTTCTATGCATTTGTTCAGGTTAATCCAGAGCAAATGTCAGAGAATCTAAACAAGCAAGGTGGATATGTTCCAGGTATTCGTCCGGGTAAGAATACAGAACAATATCTAACAAAAATCTTGTATCGTTTGACCTTTGTGGGATCAATTTTCCTAGCAGCGATTGCAATCTTACCAGTTATCTTTACGAAATTGGGAAATCTTCCTCCATCTGCACAGATTGGTGGAACGAGTATGTTAATCGTTGTCGGCGTTGCTTTAGAAACAATGAAGCAGCTAGAAAGCCAATTGGTAAAACGCCATTACAAAGGGTTTATCAAGCAGTGAGTAAGTGGGAAGAACTGTCTTCCCTACATGCTCATGTACTGAGGGGGAACAAGGATGAACTTGATTTTAATGGGGCTTCCTGGTGCTGGTAAAGGTACACAAGCCGAACAGATTGTTGCCAAGTATAACATCCCTCACATCTCAACAGGAGATATGTTCCGTGCAGCTATGAAGGCTGAAACTGAACTTGGTTTACAAGCAAAATCTTTTATTGATAAAGGTGCGCTTGTTCCAGATGAAGTTACAATTGGAATTGTTCGTGAACGTTTAAGCCAAGAAGACTGTATTAAAGGCTTCTTATTAGATGGTTTCCCACGAACTGTTGCACAAGCATCAGCTCTTGAAGAGATTATGAAAGATCTTGGCAAAAAAATCGACTATGTTTTAAACATTAATGTGGATTCAGGATTGTTATTAACACGCCTTACAGGCCGTCGCATTTGTAAAGAATGCGGTGCGACTTACCACTTAGAATTCAATCCGCCAGCAAAAGCTGATGTGTGCGATAAATGTGGTGGCGAATTATATCAACGCTCTGATGACAATGAAGAAACTGTAGCAAATCGTTTAGATGTAAATATTAAGCAAACAAAACCTTTGCTTGATTTCTACGAGGAGCTTGGCTACTTACAAAGCATTAATGGTGAGCAAGATATCAATAAAGTATTTGCTGATATCGATGTTCTCATCGGAGACTTAGCGTAATGATCATCTGCAAAACTCCTCGCGAGATAGAAATCATGCGAGAAGCTGGCAGGATCGTTGCTTTAACTCATCAAGAGTTGAAACAACATATTACTCCAGGAATTACAACGAAAGAGCTCGATCAAATAGCGGAAAAGACGATTCAAAAATATGGTGCTACGCCATCTTTTAAAGGATACAACGGATTTCCGGGGAGCATTTGTGCTTCTGTAAATGAAGAGCTTGTACACGGGATTCCAGGGAAGCGTAAGCTCGAAGAGGGCGATATCATCAGTATCGATATTGGTGCGAAATACAATGGGTACCATGGAGATTCTGCATGGACATATCCAGTTGGAAACATTTCTGAATCTGTTCAAAAGCTACTTGATGTCACAGAAAAATCGTTGTATCTTGGTCTAGAACAAGTAAAACCAGGCGTAAGATTATCAAATATCTCGCATGCGGTTCAAACACATGCTGAAGAGAATGGGTTCTCGATCGTTAGGGAGTATGTTGGTCACGGAATCGGGCAAGACTTACATGAGGACCCTCAAATCCCGCACTATGGTCCACCAAATAGAGGCCCTAGATTAAAGCCGGGAATGGTCATCTGTGTCGAGCCGATGGTGAATCAAGGAAGACGATATATAAAAACACTATCTGATGACTGGACAGTGGTAACGGTAGATGGTAAATGGTGTGCCCATTTTGAGCACACGATTGCTCTTACAGAAGCAGGATACGAAATCCTTACCACTTTATAAGTAGCTGGCTCTCCGGGATTTCAGAGCAGTGTAAAATGTTACTGATTTGAAGAAGGGAGAACTATTGAATGGCTAAAGATGATGTAATTGAAGTCGAAGGTACCGTTCTTGAAACGTTGCCAAATGCTATGTTCAAAGTAGAATTAGAGAATGGGCATGTCGTATTGGCTCACGTTTCTGGTAAAATCCGTATGAACTTCATTCGTATTTTACCAGGAGACAAAGTTACGGTAGAATTATCTCCGTACGATTTAAATCGTGGTCGTATTACGTACCGTTTTAAATAATATAGCACTCCGTAATCTTTAAGGAGGTTCGAGACATGAAAGTAAGACCGTCAGTTAAACCAATCTGCGAAAAATGTAAAGTTATTCGTAGACGTGGAAAAGTAATGGTTATTTGTGAAAACCCTAAACATAAACAAAAACAAGGTTAATCAGAAGGAGGTGCATTCAGAATGGCACGTATCGCAGGTGTAGATATTCCTCGTGACAAGCGCGTTGTTATTTCTTTAACTTACGTATTCGGCATTGGTCGCACAACTGCTGAAAAAATTATTACAGAAGCTGGTATTTCTTCGGAAACACGAGTTCGTGATTTATCGGAAGATGAATTAGGACGTATCCGTGATATCATCGATCGTATTAAAGTTGAGGGAGACCTTCGTCGTGAAGTATCTCTTAACATTAAACGTCTAATGGAGATCGGTTCTTACCGTGGTCTTCGTCACCGTCGTGGTTTACCAGTTCGTGGTCAAAACTCTAAAAACAATGCTCGTACACGTAAAGGTCCACGTCGTACAGTAGCAAATAAAAAGAAATAATAAGTAAAGGAGGTTGAACTAACAATGGCACGTAAAACAAACACTCGTAAAAAACGTGTGAAAAAGAATATTGAAGCTGGTATAGCTCATATTCGTTCTACTTTCAACAACACAATCGTAACACTTACAGATACTCATGGTAACGCACTTTCTTGGTCTAGTGCTGGTGCACTTGGTTTCCGTGGATCTCGTAAATCTACTCCATTCGCTGCGCAAATGGCTGCTGAAGCTGCTTCTAAAGTTGCAATGGAGCATGGTTTAAAAACTTTAGAGGTTACTGTTAAAGGTCCTGGTGCTGGTCGTGAAGCTGCAATTCGTGCTCTTCAAGCGGCAGGTCTAGAAGTAACAGCAATTAGAGATGTTACTCCAGTTCCTCATAATGGATGTCGTCCACCAAAACGTCGTCGTGTGTAATTTTTCTGTATAGAATTTTCCCTTTTGTCTATAATGGATATGATGCATTATCGAGAAATTTCGTACAGAAACATCGCTTGTTGTGCACAATCGGGAACTGCCTAAGGGGGACTTTCGGTTAAACAGAGGTTCTTCCTTTGTTTAACCGGGGTTTCGACGTTTTGAAGGAGGGTTTAGTTAATGATTGAAATCGAAAAACCGAAAATCGAAACGGTTGAACTTAACGAAGATGCTAAGTATGGCAAATTCGTGATTGAACCGCTTGAGCGTGGATATGGTACTACTTTGGGTAACTCCTTACGTCGTATTCTTTTATCCTCACTCCCTGGTGCCGCTGTAACTGCTATCCAAATCGATGGCGTTTTACACGAATTTTCAACAGTTGAGGGCGTAGTAGAAGACGTTACGACGATGATCTTAAACTTGAAAAAGTTAGCTCTTAAAATCTACTCTGAAGAAGAGAAGACGTTGGAAATCGATGTACAGGGCGAAGGTATTGTCACAGCTGCTGATATTACTCACGATAGTGATGTTGAAATCTTAAATCCAGATTTACACATTGCGACGTTAGCAAAAAATGCGCATTTCCGCATGCGTTTAACTGCAAAGCGTGGCCGTGGGTATACGCCAGCTGATGCAAATAAAAGCGAAGATCAACCAATAGGAGTAATTCCTATTGATTCTATTTATACTCCAGTATCACGTGTGACTTACCAAGTGGAAAAGACACGTGTCGGACAAGTGGCTAATTATGATAAGCTTACGCTTGATGTATGGACGGATGGAAGCATCGGGCCAAAAGAAGCTATCTCTTTAGGTGCCAAAATCTTAACTGAGCATTTAAATATCTTTGTTGGTTTAACTGACGAAGCACAAAATGCTGAGATTATGGTCGAGAAGGAAGAAGATCAAAAAGAAAAAGTTCTTGAGATGACTATCGAAGAACTAGATCTTTCTGTTCGTTCTTATAATTGCCTAAAACGTGCAGGAATTAATACTGTACAAGAGCTTGCGAACAAAACAGAAGAAGATATGATGAAAGTTCGTAACTTAGGACGTAAATCCTTAGAAGAAGTTAAACATAAACTTGAGGAATTAGGTTTAGGTTTACGTAAAGACGACTGAGGATTTAAACCCATCAACAAAGGAGGGAACTACGAATGGCATACAGAAAATTAGGCCGTACAAGTGCGCAACGTAAAGCTATGTTACGTGATTTAGCTACTGATTTAATTATCAACGAGCGCATCCAAACGACAGAAACTCGTGCAAAAGAACTTCGTTCTGTAGTGGAAAAAATGATCACTTTAGGTAAACGCGGAGATCTTCATGCTCGTCGTCAAGCAGCAGCTTTCATCCGTAATGAGGTTGCTAACGCTGAGACTGGTCAAGATGCACTTCAAAAATTATTCGCTGATGTAGCTCCACGCTATGCTGAGCGCCAAGGCGGATACACTCGTATTGCAAAAATTGGTCCACGTCGCGGAGACGCAGCACCAATGGTAATTATCGAGTTAGTATAATGATGATTAAAAGGGCAGGACAGTTCTTTTCAAGTAACTGGTCATGGCCCTTTTTTTTTAAGTATAAAAATAGGCTAACTTGACGAAAGAAAGGGTGCCTTGTATTGAAAAAAGAGAAACTTCGGACAGAAAATATATCATTTCAATATCCTGGGGCAGCCTCTTATGCATTAAAAGATGTTTCGTTTTCCTTATATGAAGGAGAATGGGTATCTGTTATTGGACAAAATGGTTCAGGGAAGTCTACACTTGCAAAATTATTGAATGGCTTATTTTTACCGGAATCAGGGGAAATTACTTTAAATGATACAATGATTTTATCAGAGGAAACAGTATGGGATGTTCGAAAGCAAATTGGCATGGTATTTCAAAATCCAGATAATCAATTTGTTGGAACGACAGTACAAGATGACGTTGTATTCGGCCTAGAGAACATCGGAATGCCAAGGGAGCAGATGATAGAAAGACTAGAACAAGCTCTGCAACTTGTCCGTATGGAAGATTTTTTAAATGAAGAACCCCATTCGTTATCTGGTGGACAAAAGCAGCGAGTCGCAATAGCAGGTGTTCTAGCACTTCAACCATCTATTTTAATACTAGATGAAGCAACTTCAATGTTAGACCCTCAGGGGAGACGTGAAGTAGTAGAAACGGTCAGACAACTTGTTGATCAAAAGGGTATTACGGTGTTATCGATTACGCACGATTTAGAAGAAGCGGCACAGTCAGACCGTATTATTATTTTGAACAAGGGAGAAATATTAGAGGAAGGTACTCCAGA
This sequence comes from Bacillus cereus group sp. MG9, assembly GCF_040459995.1. Lineage (NCBI taxonomy): Bacteria > Bacillati > Bacillota > Bacilli > Caryophanales > Bacillaceae > Bacillus > Bacillus cereus group sp. MG9. The sequence continues at coordinate 141,928 of NZ_JARVHC010000001.1, forward strand.
GCAAATTTTCAAATCCTCTCATATGCTCCAAGAGATTGGATTAGATGTACCTTTTTCGGTGAAAATAGCAGAATTATTAAAAAGAAATGAAATTCACTTGCAAAATACGCATCTTACAATGGAAAGCTTGGTGAACGAACTTTGGAGATTACATTCCAAAAAGTAGAACATCGTTATCAATATAAAACTCCATTTGAAAGACGCGCACTTTATGATGTAGACGTGTCGTTTCCAAGTGGGGGCTATTATGCCATTATCGGTCATACTGGTTCAGGTAAGTCGACGATGATTCAACATTTAAATGGTTTATTGCAGCCGACAAATGGTACGGTTCAAATTGGTGAACATTTAATTTCAGCAGGGAAGAAAGAGAAAAAGCTTAAGCCGCTACGAAAAAAAGTAGGGGTTGTCTTTCAGTTTCCAGAACATCAACTATTTGAAGAAACAGTTGAAAAGGATATTTGTTTTGGACCGACTAATTTTGGTGTATCTGAAGAAGAGGCAAAACAAAAGGCGAAAGATGCAATCCAGCTTGTTGGATTGGACATAGAGTTATTAGCACGTTCTCCGTTTGAATTAAGCGGTGGGCAAATGAGGCGTGTTGCAATAGCAGGCGTACTAGCGATGGAACCCGAAGTGCTTGTATTAGATGAACCTACAGCAGGGCTTGATCCAAAAGGACAGCACGAGCTCATGGAGATGTTTTACAATTTGCATAAGGAACAGGGGCTTACAGTCATTCTTGTTACCCATAATATGGAGGATGCCGCTAAGTATGCAGATCAAATAGTGGTCATGCATAAAGGAACGGTCTTTTTGCAAGGAAGAGCAGAGGAAGTATTTTCATATGCTGATGAATTAGAACAAATCGGTGTGGATCTTCCAATGTCTTTAAAGTATAAACGTGCAATTGAAGAGAAGTTTGGTATTTCAATTTCGAAGGCTACCTTATCTTTAGAGGATCTTACTCATGAAGTTGTACAGGTGTTACGAAAAGGTGGTCATGAATCATGCAGCAGTTGATTATTGGGAGATATATTCCAGGTCAGTCACTCATTCATCAACTTGATCCTCGTACGAAGCTGTTGATTGTCTTTTTATATGTATTTGTTGTTTTCTTAGCAAATAATGCGATTTCATATGGATTTTTATTTTTATATGCACTCATTGCTTTATTTTTTGCAAAAGTGCCGATTCGTTATGTACTTTCGGGCTTAAAACCAATTCTGTGGATTTTTCTTTTTACATTTTTCCTGCATATTTTTACAAATAAAGAAGGGGAAGTACTATTCCAGCTTGGTTGGTTTTCGATACATGAAAAAGGATTAGAGCAAGGGATATACATTTCTATACGATTCTTCGTTATTATTTTAATGACGACATTATTAACGTTAACGACGACACCTATTGAAATTACAGATGGGTTGGAGACGTTATTAAAGCCGTTCAAGCGTATAAAAGTTCCTGTTCATGAAATCGCATTAATGATGTCAATTTCACTACGTTTTATCCCGACATTAATGGATGAAACGAGTAAAATTATGAAAGCACAAGCGTCACGTGGCATTGATTTCGCCGGGGGACCGATAAAAGATAGGATGAAAGCTATTATCTCACTACTCGTTCCATTATTTATCAGTGCTTTTAAGCGTGCAGAGGACTTAGCGATTGCGATGGAATCTCGTGGATATAAAAGTGGCGAAGGACGTACTAAATTTAGGCAACTACGCTGGAAAATAAGTGATACAGTAACAATTGTAAGCTTACTTTGTTTAGCTTGTATTTTGGCATGGGTGCGGTCGTAATGGAGAATAGAGAAATGGAAAGAATAAAATGTACAGTTGCATATGATGGCATTCATTTTTGTGGTTACCAAATTCAACCACAGCATCGGACTGTTCAACAAGAAATAGAGAAAGCATTGCAGAAGTTGCATAAAGGAGAACTTGTTCGTGTACAGGCATCAGGCAGAACGGATTCTACCGTTCACGCCAAAGGACAAGTGATACACTTTGATACACCTTTGTCTCTTGAAGAGTGGCAATGGAGTAATGCTTTAAATACAATGTTGCCGGATGATATTATTATCAGGCAGGTAGAGAAGAAAACAGAAGAATTTCATGCACGTTACGGTGTCGAGAAAAAAGAATATCGCTATCGTGTATTATTATCAAAGACTGCGGATGTATTCCGTAGAAATTACGTATATCAATATCCATATCCACTCGAAATAAACTCTATAAGAAAAGCGATTCCTTATTTTATTGGAACGCATGACTTTACTTCTTTTTGTTCGGCAAAAACTGACAAAAAAGATAAAGTACGAACAATTTATGAAATCGAATTAATTGAGCAAGACGATGAATTAATTTTTCGCTTTGTAGGTAATGGATTTTTATATAATATGGTCAGAATTATTGTTGGTACGTTACTTAGCGTAGGTCAAGGAAAGCTTGATCCGGATAGTATTCCAGAGATTTTAGCGAAACAAAATCGCCAGTTTGCTGGAAAGATGGCTCCAGGTCATGGACTTTACTTATGGCAGGTAAACTATAACAACTAATCCTGGTGTAACATTTGCTTGACATTAGAAACTCAAAAGTATATCATAACATATGGTATTGTTTCTAAAACCACGATTAGCCCCGGAAGGAAATCGTGTTTAAGATAAACAATAGATTTTTTCTATGGAAAAGATAACGAGGAGGGAAACACATGCGTACGACTTTTATGGCAAAAGCTAACGAAGTTGAGCGTAAATGGTATGTGGTTGATGCTGAAGGTCAAACTTTAGGTCGCCTATCTACTGAAGTAGCATCCATTTTACGTGGTAAACACAAACCAACATTTACACCACACGTTGACACGGGTGATCATGTAATTATTATTAACGCTGAGAAAATTCATTTAACAGGTAATAAATTAAACGATAAAATTTACTACCGTCACACTAACCACCCAGGTGGACTTAAGCAAAGAACAGCTCTAGAAATGCGTACAAACTACCCTGTACAAATGTTAGAGCTTGCAATTAAAGGCATGCTTCCAAAAGGACGTTTAGGACGTCAAGTGTCTAAGAAATTAAACGTGTATGCTGGAGCAGAGCATCCACACCAAGCACAACAACCAGAAGTTTACGAACTTCGCGGATAATTAATTAAAGGAGGGCTTACTTTGGCACAGGTTCAATACTATGGCACTGGACGTCGTAAGAGTTCAGTAGCGCGCGTACGCCTAGTTCCAGGCGAAGGACGCGTTATTATTAACGGTCGTGATTTTGAAAACTATATCCCATTTGCTGCATTACGTGAAGTAGTGAAACAACCTCTAGTTGCAACAGAAACTTTAGGTAACTACAATGTACTTGTAAACGTAAATGGTGGTGGATACACTGGTCAAGCTGGTGCTATTCGTCACGGTATTTCTCGCGCTTTATTAAAAGCTGATCCAGAATACCGTCTAACATTAAAACGTGCGGGTCTATTAACTCGTGACGCACGTATGAAAGAGCGTAAAAAATACGGTCTTAAAGGCGCACGTCGTGCACCTCAGTTCTCAAAACGTTAATTTTTGCGAACTACAAACCCCAACCATTTTGGTTGGGGTTTTTTTATGTTTAATTCTTCTTTTGTAATTTTTTTAGCTTGGAATATTTTAGTGCTACCGTCCTACGTATGCTTCTTCTTTAGAAGTTTAGACTAATACGTATTAGGGAGGTTTATAAGTACTATGAATGTCATTGTCAGCTTACAAGAAAAACAAAAAGAAAAGCAGTTAAAATACGAGCGGAAGATGCTGCGAGAATTATCATTAAAAACATTGCGTTTAAATATTCGTGATGCCTTTCAGATGCAAGAACTTCATCGTCAGTATGAAGATTATTGCATTGAACTAGGGATAGAATCTTATTTATTAGGAGCGAGATACAGTAAATTTGGTTATCATGGTGAATCATTCTTTGATGTGAAATATAGGGCTTTAGAAGAAGAACAACAATTAACTGAAACGTTATTTCAATTTTTAACGAGTATGACTATACGTGAAATTAAGTTGCAAGACGAGGAATTGCTTTTTGAATCTTGCCAGCAGTTTATCGGCTTGTGGTGGCAGGAAGGGTATGAAAAAGGCGAAAGAAGATATCGATTAAAGCTACACTAAGACAAGCATAAACTTTCCTCTTGTCCCATATAAGTAATTAGAGGGACTAGCTGGAGGAGGAAAGGTATGAAGAGAATTCGAATTATCTCTTTTGCGCTCGCTGCGGTTGTTTTGTTTTTTTTAGTTAAACAAGAATTTCAAATTACAAAATCGTGGCGAGCTTGGAATTTACCCTTATCAGGGAAAGTGATTGTACTAGATGCTGGGCATGGTGGGCCAGACGGAGGGGCTGTTGGTGGAAAGGATATTGTAGAAAAAGATATTACACTTGAGATTACAAAAAAGGTACAAGATTATTTACAAGAACAAGGTGCTTTAGTTATTTTAACGCGTGAAGGAGATTATGATTTAGCTAATAAAGATACAAAGTCATATAGTAGACGTAAAGCAGAGGATTTAAAAAAGCGTGTTGAGATCATTAATAAGCCTGATGTAGACTTTTTTGCGAGTATTCATTTAAATGCCCTAACTAGTAGTGGATCTAAGGGCGCACAAACGTTCTACTATCGTTCTTCGATTGAAAATGAACGGGCTGCTAAATTTATACAAGCTGAATTGAGAACAAGCTTAGAAAATACGAATCGTTCTGCTAAAACAATTCCTCACGTGTATTTATTGAAGTATGCCAAAACACCAGGTGCTTTAATTGAGGCTGGCTTTTTATCGAATGTGAATGAAAGATATATGTTAAATTCGGAGAAATACCAACAAAAAGTAGCTGCTGCAATATATCGTGGTATATTACGTTATTTTACGGAAAAAGGAAATCCTCCAGAATAAGGAGGATTTTTTCGAGTTTCTCTCGTTAACGAAGTTTTCCGAAAATATGTTATACTGGAAATGTAAACGCATTTATTTCAAAAATAAAGAGAGATAAATTTAATTAACAATACGTTATTTTTCATACAGGGGGCTGGGCTAATTATGGTAACAAAAGAGCAGGTAGTGGAAGCATTGGAAGGGATTGTAGATCCGTTTATACATAAAACGTTAAAAGAAACAAATGCAATTAAAGAGGTGACAGTCAAACCTGAGAAGGAACATGTAAGTGTTAAAATTGCAATTGTAAAGACGGGTACAGCGGAACAAATGCAGTTGCAGTCTGGAATTGTAAAGTTAGTAAAAGAACTTGGAGCAACAACAGTTGGACTTCGTTTTGCAGAATTTACAGAAGAGGAATTAGCTCAGTTTGCACCACCGCAAGAGGAAGAGAAAAGTGAATCCTTATTATCACCGAACTCAAATACAACATTTTTAGCAGTGGCAAGTGGAAAAGGTGGAGTAGGGAAATCAACTGTTTCTGTTAACCTTGCAATTGCTTTAGCTCGTTTAGGCAAAAAGGTTGGTATCATTGACGCGGATATTTACGGTTTTAGTGTACCGGATATGATGGGTATAGAAAAACGTCCAATCGTAAGAGGTGATAAGATAATACCAGTGGAGCGTCTAGGCGTGAAAGTAATCTCAATGGGATTCTTTGTAGAAGATAACGCACCTGTTATTTGGAGAGGACCGATGCTTGGGAAAATGTTAAATCACTTTTTCACAGAAGTAGAGTGGGGTGATTTAGATTACTTAGTATTGGACCTACCACCAGGTACGGGTGATGTTGCTTTAGATGTACATTCGATGTTGCCGGCTTGTAAAGAGATTATTGTAACAACGCCGCATCCAACAGCGGCATTTGTAGCAGCGCGCGCTGGAGCCATGGCTTTACGTACAGAACATAGTATTCTTGGTGTTGTTGAAAATATGGCGTATTTTGAAAGTAAAGCAACTGGTGAAAAAGAGTATGTGTTTGGAAGAGGTGGAGGAGATAAATTGGCTACGGAACTCCAAACGGATATACTTGGCCGAATTCCACTTCAACAACCTGATTGGAATAAAGAGGACTTTGCGCCGTCAGTATATGAAGATACACATACAACGGGTCTCATTTATCGTACGATAGCTGAGACAGTTATTGATAAAACAGCTGTTACACAAAAATAAAGTAGTAATGAGTGGACAATATATACATTGTCCACTCAGTGCTATAATTTTTATTATTGTTCTTTGTTCCCATCTTGAGAACCGCCTTCACCACCTGCGCCTTTCTTATCAGACCCACCTTTTTCGGCTTTTTGTACACCTTTACTAATGATGTCAATCATCTTAGCTTGGAAGAGAGGACTTTCGGCAGTTTCAGTTAGTACTTGCTGTAAATATTGACGATATTCTTTACTCTTCATTGTTTGTAACATAATTTTCTCTACTTCAGGATTTTTCATAATCTCTATAACACCTGATTGGTATTCAGGATCTTTTAGTAAAGTTTTCATTAAGTTTGTTTGTTCTTTTCCCATACTTTTAGCAAATTTCGATGAGAACTCAGGGTCTTTAAAGAGCTTTTCCCAGAATTGTTGCCCTTTTTCAGATACCAGTGCATCTTCAATCGTTTTCTTTACTACTGTTTCATCTAGTATGAGTGCTTGTTTCATTTTTTCATCAGTTAATACATCTTGGATCGCTTTTTTTCCTTGATCGGTTTTTAAAATATCAACAATCATTTTTTTTGTTTGATCATAATCAAGTTCGGATTTTGCTTCTTTTTCTTGTGCACATGCCGCTAGTGCTATAAATAGAAAAGAAGAAATCAAAACGAGCAGCATCCGTTTCATAAGTTGGAGCTCCTTTCAGCAAAGTTCTCTTTTTTTAATATAAATCTCTTTAAGGAATTTATACATTAACATGGCTAGCTTTTTGAAATTGTCATTGTTACAATTTAATTAGAAATATAAGAATAATGGGGGATGTGTTGTGAATAGCCGCAAGTGGGTACGACTATTTTTTACGACGTTGTTTCTTGGTGGGATTAGCACAGTCTTTATTGGTTTTGTTTTAGAGTGGGACAAGTACGCTAAATTTTTTCAAAATTTCGACGGAAAAGAGATTTTAGCAATTTCCTTTTGGTTGATGGGCGTAGGATTTATTTTTAGTGTTATAAGTCAAATGGGGTTCTTTGCGTATTTAACGATCCATCGTTTTGGATTAGGGATGTTTCGGTCATCTTCTTTATGGAATACAGTGCAACTGTTCTTTATTGCGTTCGTATTATTTGATTTCGTTTATTTAAGGTCAGTACTTGTTGCAAATGGGGAAGTTTCATTAGGGAATAACATACTTGTTGCTGGGATGTTATTTGTGTTTGGGGCAATTGTCGCTTATATAAAGAGTAAAGAAACGAATAAAAAAGCATTTGTTCCCGCTCTGTTCTTTATGGTTGTTGTAACAATTCTTGAATGGGTACCAGCGCTCCGGATTAATGATACAGATTGGTTATATTTAATGGTGATACCACTTTTATTATGTAATTCATATCAGTTACTTGTATTGCATCGTTTAATTGGACAAAAGAGTAAGTCAGCTTAATGAGGAGAGTGGATTTTTAATTATCCAGATTCTTATCGTCTGTAAATGCTAGGATAAAAAAGCTCTGCTATCTTAACAAAAGATAGCAGAGCTTTTTATGTGTGAAGGACCGTGTAGAAAGGAACTACTTAATATCTTCACTTTTTGTACTTGTGTTGGAAATAAGTTGTGATACAGATGTTTGTTCATATCCGTCGCTCTTTAATTTTTGTAAGAGTAATGGTAAAGCCTTATTTGTTTGAAGGGCAGAATCAGAAGCATGTAATAAGACGATATCTCCACCCTTTAAATTGCTAGAGACTGTGGAAATGATTTTATTTACGCCGGGATTTTTCCAGTCATTTGAATTGTTACTCCAATGAACGATGGTGTATCCGAGTGATTCCGCTATTTTAAGAGTTGTTTTGTTAAAATCGCCACTAGGTGGACGTAATAGCTTGACTTGTTTTACGCCAAGTTTCGTAAAAACATCTTGTGCCCGCAAAAGATCTCGTCGTATTTCATTTGCTTCTAGTGAAGTGTAGGATGTGTAATTATAGCCCATACTACCAATCTCATGTCCATCTTTCATGATGCGTTCGACAATATCAGGGTGTCTTTCAGCCCATGCAGCAGAGAGAAAGAAGGTTGCATTCTTAATTTCTCTTTCTTTGAGTGTATTAAGGATTGGAATAGCTTTTTTGTCCCCCCAGCTAATGTCAAACGTGAATGCAACTTGTTTTTTTGCAGTGTCCCCTTTGTAAATCACTTTAGGGCCAGTAGCAGTTGAAAAAGCAGATTCATGTGAATATGTTTTTAAAAAGAGTAGCCATGCTGTAAATAAGGAAAGTACGACTATTAAGCTAATGTGTTTAAATGTTCTTTTACTCGTAATAAAAAAGAAAAACATAATATTACGCCCCTTTGTCCAATCCTTTTCAGTTACATATATGCTTTAAATTTAAAAAAGAGAACAAGGGATTAATATCGTAAGTGGTGGATATAATGAGTGATAGAATTTTGTTTTTGGTGATACATTATTGATAATTGAAAATGAGTGGGGCGTTTATCGGTACACGTAAGGAGTTATTGAGGTGATAATTTGCTTGGGATTATGTTGACGAAGGAAGAGAAAAAAGAAATGGAATACATACTGAAGAGAGAGTTAGAGGAACTTTTATTTGATTTTGAAGATGAGCGTATACATAGCGTTGTAAAAAAGGCGATGGAAGAAAGGTATAAAATCATTTTTTGTTTATTTCGGAGAGTTGCTAATAGGGAAGAATGTATTCGTTATGTAAGAAAAAGAATTTTTTATTAAAAAGTGTTGACGCTAAGAGTAAGGATATGATAAATTAATAAACGTCGCTGATGCAGAAACGCAGAAAACGACAAAAAAGAAATTAAAAAACTTAGTTGACATCGAAAAATGAAGATGTTAACATAAGGAAGTCGCAAATGAGCGACTAAGTAGTTCTTTGAAAACTGAACGAAACAAACAACGTGAACGTCAATTTTTATTTTTAGATGCTAGACAAACTAACTTTATTGGAGAGTTTGATCCTGGCTCAGGATGAACGCTGGCGGCGTGCCTAATACATGCAAGTCGAGCGAATGGATTAAGAGCTTGCTCTTATGAAGTTAGCGGCGGACGGGTGAGTAACACGTGGGTAACCTACCCATAAGACTGGGATAACTCCGGGAAACCGGGGCTAATACCGGATAATATTTTGAACTGCATAGTTCGAAATTGAAAGGCGGCTTCGGCTGTCACTTATGGATGGACCCGCGTCGCATTAGCTAGTTGGTGAGGTAACGGCTCACCAAGGCGACGATGCGTAGCCGACCTGAGAGGGTGATCGGCCACACTGGGACTGAGACACGGCCCAGACTCCTACGGGAGGCAGCAGTAGGGAATCTTCCGCAATGGACGAAAGTCTGACGGAGCAACGCCGCGTGAGTGATGAAGGCTTTCGGGTCGTAAAACTCTGTTGTTAGGGAAGAACAAGTGCTAGTTGAATAAGCTGGCACCTTGACGGTACCTAACCAGAAAGCCACGGCTAACTACGTGCCAGCAGCCGCGGTAATACGTAGGTGGCAAGCGTTATCCGGAATTATTGGGCGTAAAGCGCGCGCAGGTGGTTTCTTAAGTCTGATGTGAAAGCCCACGGCTCAACCGTGGAGGGTCATTGGAAACTGGGAGACTTGAGTGCAGAAGAGGAAAGTGGAATTCCATGTGTAGCGGTGAAATGCGTAGAGATATGGAGGAACACCAGTGGCGAAGGCGACTTTCTGGTCTGTAACTGACACTGAGGCGCGAAAGCGTGGGGAGCAAACAGGATTAGATACCCTGGTAGTCCACGCCGTAAACGATGAGTGCTAAGTGTTAGAGGGTTTCCGCCCTTTAGTGCTGAAGTTAACGCATTAAGCACTCCGCCTGGGGAGTACGGCCGCAAGGCTGAAACTCAAAGGAATTGACGGGGGCCCGCACAAGCGGTGGAGCATGTGGTTTAATTCGAAGCAACGCGAAGAACCTTACCAGGTCTTGACATCCTCTGAAAACTCTAGAGATAGAGCTTCTCCTTCGGGAGCAGAGTGACAGGTGGTGCATGGTTGTCGTCAGCTCGTGTCGTGAGATGTTGGGTTAAGTCCCGCAACGAGCGCAACCCTTGATCTTAGTTGCCATCATTAAGTTGGGCACTCTAAGGTGACTGCCGGTGACAAACCGGAGGAAGGTGGGGATGACGTCAAATCATCATGCCCCTTATGACCTGGGCTACACACGTGCTACAATGGACGGTACAAAGAGCTGCAAGACCGCGAGGTGGAGCTAATCTCATAAAACCGTTCTCAGTTCGGATTGTAGGCTGCAACTCGCCTACATGAAGCTGGAATCGCTAGTAATCGCGGATCAGCATGCCGCGGTGAATACGTTCCCGGGCCTTGTACACACCGCCCGTCACACCACGAGAGTTTGTAACACCCGAAGTCGGTGGGGTAACCTTTATGGAGCCAGCCGCCTAAGGTGGGACAGATGATTGGGGTGAAGTCGTAACAAGGTAGCCGTATCGGAAGGTGCGGCTGGATCACCTCCTTTCTATGGAGAATTGATGAACGCAGTTCATCAATAAACGTTGACTTGTTTTGTTTCGTTCAGTTTTGAGAGAACTATCTCTCAAGTTTAAATGTATGTTCTTTGAAAACTAGATAACAGTGTAGCTCATATTTTTTTAATTTTAGTTTGGTTAAGTTAGAAAGGGCGCACGGTGGATGCCTTGACACTAGGAGTCGATGAAGGACGGGACTAACGCCGATATGCTTCGGGGAGCTGTAAGTAAGCTTTGATCCGAAGATTTCCGAATGGGGAAACCCACTATACGTAATGGTATGGTATCCTTACCTGAATACATAGGGTATGGAAGACAGACCCAGGGAACTGAAACATCTAAGTACCTGGAGGAAGAGAAAGCAAATGCGATTTCCTGAGTAGCGGCGAGCGAAACGGAATCTAGCCCAAACCAAGAGGCTTGCCTCTTGGGGTTGTAGGACATTCTATACGGAGTTACAAAGGAACGAGGTAGACGAAGCGACCTGGAAAGGTCCGTCACAGAGGGTAATAACCCCGTAGTCGAAACTTCGTTCTCTCTTGAATGTATCCTGAGTACGGCGGAACACGTGAAATTCCGTCGGAATCTGGGAGGACCATCTCCCAAGGCTAAATACTCCCTAGTGATCGATAGTGAACCAGTACCGTGAGGGAAAGGTGAAAAGCACCCCGGAAGGGGAGTGAAAGAGATCCTGAAACCGTGTGCCTACAAATAGTCAGAGCCCGTTAATGGGTGATGGCGTGCCTTTTGTAGAATGAACCGGCGAGTTACGATCCCGTGCGAGGTTAAGCTGAAGAGGCGGAGCCGCAGCGAAAGCGAGTCTGAATAGGGCGTTTAGTACGTGGTCGTAGACCCGAAACCAGGTGATCTACCCATGTCCAGGGTGAAGTTCAGGTAACACTGAATGGAGGCCCGAACCCACGCACGTTGAAAAGTGCGGGGATGAGGTGTGGGTAGCGGAGAAATTCCAATCGAACCTGGAGATAGCTGGTTCTCCCCGAAATAGCTTTAGGGCTAGCCTTAAGTGTAAGAGTCTTGGAGGTAGAGCACTGATTGAACTAGGGGTCCTCATCGGATTACCGAATTCAGTCAAACTCCGAATGCCAATGACTTATCCTTAGGAGTCAGACTGCGAGTGATAAGATCCGTAGTCAAGAGGGAAACAGCCCAGATCGCCAGCTAAGGTCCCAAAGTGTGTATTAAGTGGAAAAGGATGTGGAGTTGCTTAGACAACTAGGATGTTGGCTCAGAAGCAGCCACCATTTAAAGAGTGCGTAATAGCTCACTAGTCGAGTGACTCTGCGCCGAAAATGTACCGGGGCTAAATACACCACCGAAGCTGCGAATTGATACCAATGGTATCAGTGGTAGGGGAGCGTTCTAAGTGCAGTGAAGTCAGACCGGAAGGACTGGTGGAGCGCTTAGAAGTGAGAATGCCGGTATGAGTAGCGAAAGACGGGTGAGAATCCCGTCCACCGAATGCCTAAGGTTTCCTGAGGAAGGCTCGTCCGCTCAGGGTTAGTCAGGACCTAAGCCGAGGCCGACAGGCGTAGGCGATGGACAACAGGTTGATATTCCTGTACCACCTCTTTATCGTTTGAGCAATGGAGGGACGCAGAAGGATAGAAGAAGCGTGCGATTGGTTGTGCACGTCCAAGCAGTTAGGCTGATAAGTAGGCAAATCCGCTTATCGTGAAGGCTGAGCTGTGATGGGGAAGCTCCTTATGGAGCGAAGTCTTTGATTCCCCGCTGCCAAGAAAAGCTTCTAGCGAGATAAAAGGTGCCTGTACCGCAAACCGACACAGGTAGGCGAGGAGAGAATCCTAAGGTGTGCGAGAGAACTCTGGTTAAGGAACTCGGCAAAATGACCCCGTAACTTCGGGAGAAGGGGTGCTTTCTTAACGGAAAGCCGCAGTGAATAGGCCCAAGCGACTGTTTAGCAAAAACACAGGTCTCTGCGAAGCCGTAAGGCGAAGTATAGGGGCTGACACCTGCCCGGTGCTGGAAGGTTAAGGAGAGGGGTTAGCGTAAGCGAAGCTCTGAACTGAAGCCCCAGTAAACGGCGGCCGTAACTATAACGGTCCTAAGGTAGCGAAATTCCTTGTCGGGTAAGTTCCGACCCGCACGAAAGGTGTAACGATTTGGGCACTGTCTCAACCAGAGACTCGGTGAAATTATAGTACCTGTGAAGATGCAGGTTACCCGCGACAGGACGGAAAGACCCCGTGGAGCTTTACTGTAGCCTGATATTGAATTTTGGTACAGTTTGTACAGGATAGGCGGGAGCCATTGAAACCGGAGCGCTAGCTTCGGTGGAGGCGCTGGTGGGATACCGCCCTGACTGTATTGAAATTCTAACCTACGGGTCTCATCGACCCGGGAGACAGTGTCAGGTGGGCAGTTTGACTGGGGCGGTCGCCTCCTAAAGTGTAACGGAGGCGCCCAAAGGTTCCCTCAGAATGGTTGGAAATCATTCGTAGAGTGCAAAGGCATAAGGGAGCTTGACTGCGAGACCTACAAGTCGAGCAGGGACGAAAGTCGGGCTTAGTGATCCGGTGGTTCCGCATGGAAGGGCCATCGCTCAACGGATAAAAGCTACCCCGGGGATAACAGGCTTATCTCCCCCAAGAGTCCACATCGACGGGGAGGTTTGGCACCTCGATGTCGGCTCATCGCATCCTGGGGCTGTAGTCGGTCCCAAGGGTTGGGCTGTTCGCCCATTAAAGCGGTACGCGAGCTGGGTTCAGAACGTCGTGAGACAGTTCGGTCCCTATCCGTCGTGGGCGCAGGAAATTTGAGAGGAGCTGTCCTTAGTACGAGAGGACCGGGATGGACGCACCGCTGGTGTACCAGTTGTTCTGCCAAGGGCATAGCTGGGTAGCTATGTGCGGAAGGGATAAGTGCTGAAAGCATCTAAGCATGAAGCCCCCCTCAAGATGAGATTTCCCATAGCGTAAGCTAGTAAGATCCCTGAAAGATGATCAGGTTGATAGGTTCGAGGTGGAAGCATGGTGACATGTGGAGCTGACGAATACTAATAGATCGAGGACTTAACCATATAATATGAAGCTAATGTTATCTAGTTTTGAAGGAATATATATTTAAAATTCCTTTTGACATTCTCAAAAGAATGTGTATAATGATAAAAGTCTGGTAATGATGGCAGAGAGGTCACACCCGTTCCCATACCGAACACGGAAGTTAAGCTCTCTAGCGCCGATGGTAGTTGGGACCTTGTCCCTGTGAGAGTAGGACGTTGCCAGGCTTATATTATTCCGCAGTAGCTCAGCGGTAGAGCTATCGGCTGTTAACCGATCGGTCGTAGGTTCGATTCCTACCTGCGGAGCCATTATGCTTCCATAGCTCAGCTGGTAGAGTACTTCCATGGTAAGGAAGAGGTCACCGGTTCAAGCCCGGTTGGAAGCTTGGGAAAAGTTTTGTTTTTTTTTTTTTTGGCCCGTTGGTCAAGTGGTTAAGACACCGCCCTTTCACGGCGGTAACACGGGTTCGAATCCCGTACGGGTCACCACTTTTGGAGGATTAGCTCAGCTGGGAGAGCACCTGCCTTACAAGCAGGGGGTCGGCGGTTCGATCCCGTCATCCTCCACCATATATTTTTAAATGTCGGAGGGGTAGCGAAGTGGCTAAACGCGGCGGACTGTAAATCCGCTCCTTTGGGTTCGGCAGTTCGAATCTGCCCCCCTCCACCATTTTCTTTAAAATAACCTGAGAGGGTTTATTTTTTTGAAAAGATAACCATACTAGTAAATATTAATGGGCTATAGCCAAGCGGTAAGGCAACGGACTTTGACTCCGTCATGCGCTGGTTCGAATCCAGCTAGCCCAGCCATTTACGAGCCATTAGCTCAGTTGGTAGAGCATCTGACTTTTAATCAGAGGGTCGAAGGTTCGAATCCTTCATGGCTCACCATTTTCGCGGAAGTAGTTCAGTGGTAGAATACAACCTTGCCAAGGTTGGGGTCGCGGGTTCGAATCCCGTCTTCCGCTTAATTACTAAGGGGCCTTAGCTCAGCTGGGAGAGCGCCTGCCTTGCACGCAGGAGGTCAGCGGTTCGATCCCGCTAGGCTCCATATAAATAGGAAAAGCTTACATCAAATGATGTAAGCTTTTTTTGTGTTTAAATTCCACTCAAAAAGGAAACTTTTCCGTATATCGTTTAAAATGAAAAAAGGGATTGAATAAGGGGGGATAATTATGAAAGTTGTCATTGCATCGGATTCATATAAAGAAAGCCTGAAAGCTATAGAGGTATGTGAAGCTATTGAAAGGGGCTTTGCAGCAGTTTTTCCTAAAGCAGAGTACGTTAAAGTACCAATTGGAGATGGAGGTGAAGGAACGGTCGAATCTCTTGTTGGTGCTACAATGGGGGAAATTATATCACTTAATGTGACAGGGCCGCTTGGGGAGAGTGTGCAAGCCTATTATGGTATGTCTAAGGATAAGGAGACAGCATTTATTGACATGGCGGCAGCATCAGGATTACAACACGTTCCAATTGAAAAGAGAAACCCACTTATTACAACGACAAAAGGGACAGGTGAACTGATATTACATGCATTAGATCAAGGAGCTAAACACATTATTTTAGGGCTTGGAGGAAGTGCTACAAATGATGGTGGGGCAGGTATGTTGTCTGCTTTAGGCGTAGAGTTTATTAATAGGAAAGGTGAAGTAATTGAGCCCTCTGGAGGAACATTACATTTGATTACTGCTCTTAACCTTTCTCGTATGGATACACGTTTGAAGGATATAAAGCTAGAAGCAGCATGTGATGTCGACAATCCATTAGTTGGACCAAAGGGAGCGTCTTTTGTATTTGGGAGACAAAAGGGTGCGAATGTAGAGATGATGAAAGAGCTAGACGGGAATTTAAAACATTATGCTAATATACTTAAACAGTACGTATCTTTTGATGTGTCCCTAATACCTGGTGCAGGGGCAGCTGGAGGAATGGGAGCCGCTGTCGTTGCAGTACTAAAGGGACAGCTAAGAAAAGGGATTGAAATTGTATTAGATTATACAAATTTTGATAAGTGTATAGAGGGTGCCGATCTTATTGTAACTGGTGAGGGAAGGATAGATGAACAAACAGCTTATGGAAAAGCTCCTGTTGGTGTCGCGAAGCGGGCGAAATGCCGTCATATTCCTGTAATTGCTATTGGTGGATCTGTATCCTCGAATTATACGACTGTTTACGAAAAGGGAATTGATGCAGTGTTTAGTATTACGGCTAGCCCAATGACATTAGAAGAAGCATATAAAGCGGCAGAAGAGAATATCGAAATGACAGCAAAAAATATTGCAGCAGTGTGGAAACTAGCATCAGAAAAACGCTTCTAAGTGTAGAAGTGTTTTTTAAATTCAGTTATTTGAGGATATTTTGTGTAATTCTAGGTATTGATGGAGAAAGGCACGGATAAAAATATTAGCTGATAGAAAAGTTAGTTGGTTCATTAAGTTAACTTTATACATAGAATAGTTTAAAAATCGGGAGTCCAACGTAAATATAAGTGAATAAAATGTATATCCATGCAGAAAAATGTCGAGTTGAGTCAGACTATATAAAAGATTTAAAATATTTAGTGAAGGCATAAAAGGGGGATACTATCTATGAAAAAAGAAATCTCAGTTATTGGAGTTCCAATGGATTTAGGACAGATGCGTCGCGGGGTTGATATGGGACCAAGCGCGATCCGTTATGCAGGGGTAGTTGAAAGAATTGAACAAATTGGATATGACGTAAAAGATATGGGAGATATATGTATAGAGAGAGAAAAAGAAGTAGATGAAAATACAAAGTTACGAAACCTTACTCAAGTTGCAACTGTATGTAATGAACTAGCGACTAAGGTTGATCATATTATAGAAGAAGGTCGTTTTCCACTTGTATTAGGCGGTGATCATAGTATTGCTATCGGTACGCTAGCTGGTGTGGCGAAACATTATAAAAATTTAGGTGTTATTTGGTATGATGCACACGGTGATTTAAATACAGAAGAAACATCACCATCTGGAAATATTCACGGTATGTCACTTGCTGCGAGTTTAGGTTATGGACATTCTTCACTTGTAGATTTATACGGGGCATACCCGAAAGTAAAAAAAGCGAACGTTGTAATTATAGGTGCACGTGCATTAGATGAAGGGGAAAAAGACTTTATTCGTAATGAAGGCATTAAAGTATTTTCAATGCATGAAATTGATCGTATGGGTATGACGGCTGTTATGGAAGAAACAATTGCTTACTTATCTCATACTGACGGTGTTCATTTATCATTAGATTTAGATGGTCTTGATCCTCATGATGCACCAGGAGTTGGGACGCCTGTAATTGGTGGTTTATCGTATCGTGAAAGCCACCTAGCGATGGAAATGTTAGCAGAAGCTGATATTGTTACATCTGCTGAATTTGTTGAAGTAAATACGATTTTAGATGAGAGAAATAGAACAGCAACAACAGCGGTTGCTTTAATGGGTTCTTTATTCGGTGAAAAACTAAAATAAATGTAAGAAAAGCAACTGAGAAGTTGCTTTTTTTATTTGGAAATAGGCGTATAATAATGACTTATATTATACTGTAGGATAAGAAAGTTTGACATCTTACCAATTTAAGCTAAAGGGGGGCGTTTGTAATTGTCGTTTGGTTCATGTATGGTATAATTAACTAGTTGTTGGAAATACATACAGATAGAGCATAAAATAATATTTCAATATATGGATAGAATTGCTCGTAAGTAGGAGGAAGGGTTAGCATGCCTTTTGAAGATACGACCATTTTGAAATATCTTAGTACGGCATTAGATATTGCTGTTGTATGGTTTATTATATATAAGCTAATTCTTATAATTCGGGGCACGAAGGCTGTGCAACTTTTAAAAGGTATTACAGTTATTATTGTCGTCCGGATGATTAGTATTTTACTTGAATTGCATACGCTATATTGGCTAACGGAACAAGTATTAACGTGGGGATTTTTAGCCGTTATTATTATCTTCCAGCCAGAATTGAGAAGAGCACTTGAGCAGCTAGGACGGGGTAGCTTATTTTCGCGTGTGGGAACTCACGAGGACGATGAACCTGAAATTGTTGCAACAGCGATAGCGAAAGCAACGGAATATATGGGAAAACGTAGAATTGGTGCACTAATTACTTTGTCAAAAGAGACTGGGGTGGATGATTATGTAGAAACGGGTATTCCGCTAAATGCAAATGTGTCATCGGAATTACTCATTAATATTTTTATCCCTAATACCCCTCTTCATGATGGAGCAGTAATTATGCAGGGAAGTACAATTAAAGCAGCAGCATGTTACCTTCCGTTATCAGAAAGCCCATTTATTTCTAAGGAGTTAGGAACTAGGCATCGCGCTGCAATGGGAGTTAGTGAAGTCACTGATAGTATTACAGTAGTTGTGTCGGAAGAAACAGGCCAAATTTCTTTAACGAAAAACGGGAAGTTACATCGTGATTTGAAGACAGAACAGCTGAAGGACATGTTGTTAGCAGAATTTAGTGGGAATGAAAAAACGACTTCTTCGTCTTTATGGAATTGGAGGAGAAAGCGTCATGGATAAGTTAATGGAGAATCATTGGTTTTTAAAAGGAATCTCATTACTATTGGCGTGTATGCTTTTCATGTCAGCAACTTTAACTGAAAAAAATACGACATCGAGTATATTACCTTTCGTAAATGAAACGAAAGAAACATTAACTGATTATCCTATTACCCTTAAGTATGATGAAGAGAAATATATTGTAAGTGGTATTCCATCAGGTGGAGTCAAGGTGAAGTTGGAAGGTCCAAAATCAGCAGTTGCTACAGCAAAAGCAAAAAAACAATTTGATATACCAGTTGATTTGAGAGATAGCGAAAAAGGAACTTATGAAGTTTCTTTGAAAACGAACGGGCTTCCAGATGATGTGAAAGGAACAGTTCAGCCATCAACAATTAAAATTACTCTACATGAAAAAGCGAGAAAATACGTTCATGTAGACTTAAAATTATCAAATGAGGATCAAATGCCAGCGGGTTCTACTCTCGAAAAATCAAACATTAAACCTGATACTGTTGAGGTAGTTGGGACGAAAGAAGAAATTGAAAGTATTTCATCTGCTAAGGCGTATATTGATTTAAAAGGTGTTAATAAAACTGTTACAAAAACAGCCGAAGTTACATTATACAATAAAGAAGGAAAACGTTTAAATGTAAGAACGAGTCCATCTAAAATTAGTGTAACATTGAATGTGGCGACGCAAGCTACGGCCAATAATACTGAAAAAACTGTTCCTGTGACGTATACGAAAAAGGGGAGTTTGCCAGAAGGATTGACTGTTACAAATATTAGCGTTGAGCCGAGAGAAGTAACGATAGCAGGTCCAAAAGACATTTTGGATAATATACAATCTATAGAGGGGGTCGAGGTAGATTTTAGTCAATTGACGGATTCTACAACATTCGATGCCTCTGTTTTATTGCCAAAAGGTGTAACAAGTGCAAAACCAAATCAAGTGAAGGTTTCCGTAGGGGTACAAAAGGTAAAACAAACGAAAAGTAAAACTATTGATGGTATCCCGATTCAAAAAAGTGGAATTCCGAATGATGTTACTGCGCAGCTACTTTCGCCACAAGATGGAAAGATAAGCGTTGATATTTCAGGAGAAGCAAGTATAGTAGATAAAATAACAGCTGCTCAAATAACAGCGGCGATTAATCTGCAAAATGTATCTCCGGGGACGAAAGATGTTTCTATTCAAGTGAGTGGTCCTGGTAATATTTCGATAGAAGCAAAACAAAAAAGTGCTAAAGTCACAATTGTGAAGAAAGAAAAGCCGGATAAAGAAGTACAGGGTAATATTGAACAACCAGATTCAAAAAACAATCAAGAAAATCAAACTGAAAAACCAAAAAATCCTGAACCAGATCCAGAAAAGGATCAGGAAAAAGATAAAGAAAAAGAAAAAGAAAAAGAAAAAGAAAAAGAAAAAGAAAAAGAAAAAGAAAAAGACAAAGAAAAAGAAAAAGAAAATGGCCAAGAACCAAGCCAAGAACCAACAGTAGATAATCAAAAAGAGCACGAAAAAGGAGCGAATAATAATGGGTAAATATTTTGGTACAGACGGAGTACGTGGGGTTGCAAATAAGGAATTAACACCTGAATTAGCTTTTAAAATAGGACGTTTTGGCGGCTATGTATTAACAAAAGATACAGATCGTCCAAAAGTAATTATTGGCCGTGATACACGTGTATCTGGACATATGCTAGAAGGAGCTTTAGTAGCAGGCCTATTATCAACTGGAGCGGAAGTAATGCGCCTTGGTGTTATTTCTACACCAGGTGTGGCTTATTTAACAAAAGCTTTAGGGGCGCAAGCAGGTGTTATGATCTCTGCATCTCATAACCCAGTACAAGATAATGGAATTAAGTTCTTCGGTTCAGATGGATTTAAATTAACAGATGAGCAAGAAGCAGAAATTGAAGCGTTATTAGACAAAGAAGTTGATGAGCTACCACGTCCAACAGGTACTAACCTTGGACAAGTGAGTGATTACTTTGAAGGTGGACAAAAATATTTACAATACATTAAACAAACTGTAGAGGAAGATTTCTCTGGTTTACATATTGCTTTAGATTGTGCACATGGTGCTACATCTTCTTTAGCTCCATATTTATTTGCAGATTTAGAAGCTGATATTTCAACAATGGGAACTTCACCGAACGGTATGAATATTAACGCTGGAGTAGGTTCTACGCATCCAGAAGTGTTAGCTGAATTAGTAAAAGAAAAAGGTGCTGACATTGGTCTTGCTTTTGATGGTGACGGAGACCGTTTAATCGCAGTAGACGAAAAAGGAAACATCGTTGATGGCGATCAAATTATGTTTATTTGCGCGAAGTATATGAAAGAAACTGGTCAATTGAAACATAATACAGTTGTTTCAACAGTTATGAGTAACTTAGGTTTCTACAAAGCGCTTGAAGCAAACGGTATTACAAGTGATAAAACAGCAGTTGGTGATCGCTACGTAATGGAAGAGATGAAACGTGGTGGATATAACCTGGGCGGAGAACAATCAGGTCATATTATCTTACTTGATTACATTACAACTGGTGATGGAATGTTAAGTGCACTTCAACTTGTAAACATCATGAAAATGACGAAAAAGCCATTATCTGAGCTTGCAGGCGAGATGACAAAATTCCCACAATTACTAGTAAACGTTCGTGTAACAGATAAAAAACTAGCATTAGAAAACGAGAAAATTAAAGAAATTATTCGTGTTGTAGAGGAAGAAATGAATGGAGACGGTCGTATTCTTGTTCGTCCATCTGGAACAGAACCACTTATTCGTGTAATGGCAGAAGCACCGACACAAGAAATTTGTGATGGGTATGTACATCGTATTGTAGAAGTTGTGAAAGCGGAAGTTGGAGCTGAATAATTTACCAAATTTGTTTTAAAAGGAGCACAAGAAGTGCTCCTTTTTCATATGTTTTATAGACAATGAAAAAAATTTCATTGACGATTTATATTGTTTGTTATACGATGGTCTTGTTCTTTTTCTCAAAGGAAATATTGTAAATTATAAAAGCGCCAGAACTACAAGTAGTGTAGTTGACGAGGTGGAGTTTATCGAGATTTCGGCGGATGACTCCCGGTTGTTCATCACAACCGCAATCTTTTACTTAAAACATTAAGGTGACTTAGTGGACAAAGGTGAAAGTGTGATGAGAGAAAAGGAACGGATGAATACTAGCTGTATAAGTATATACGGACTTTAACCCAATCGAGAGGAAGGTGAAAGCCGTTACAAGCTTACAGGGCTAGCAATATGTAATCCGTTTTTTTAATATAAATAAATGGTATCGGACTATGTCGTTACATGTTCGCAATGCAGTGTAAGCATTTGTAACGGCGACTAAACATGTGTGGAATCGTAGGATTTATTGGAGAGCAAGATGCAAAGGAAATTTTATTAAAAGGTTTAGAAAAGCTAGAATATCGCGGATATGATTCAGCAGGTATTGCAGTACAAGCAGAGAACGGTGTTGTTGTATACAAAGAAAAAGGCCGTATTGCAAAACTTCGCGAAGTCGTAGAAGAGAACGTAGCAGCAAGCGTGGGAATCGGTCACACACGCTGGGCTACACACGGTGTTCCAAGCAAACTAAACGCGCATCCGCATCAAAGTACATCAAAACGCTTTACACTAGTTCATAACGGTGTAATTGAAAACTATGAGTTAGTGAAAAAGGAATATTTACAAGATGTAACGTTCGTAAGTGAAACAGATACAGAAATTATCGTGCAACTTATGGAACAACAAGTGAGCACAGGACTAAGTGTAGAAGAAGCGTTCCGTAATACGCTATCTCTTTTACATGGCTCTTATGCAATCGGATTACTTGATGCTGAAAATCCAAACATGATTTATGTTGCTAAAAACAAAAGCCCGCTATTAGTAGGTGTTGGTGACAACTTTAATGTTGTGGCGAGCGACGCTATGGCGATGTTACAAGTTACAGATCAATTTATTGAGTTAATGGATAAAGAAATCGTAATCGTAACGAAAGAAAGTATTACAATTAAAAACTTACAAGGTGAAACGATTGAACGTGCACCGTTTACAGCGGAATTAGACGCAAGTGATATTGAAAAAGGAACATACCCTCATTTCATGCTTAAAGAAATCGATGAGCAACCACTTGTAATCCGTAATATAATTCAAAAGTACCAAGATGAAAATGGCGAGATTGAACTGAATGAAGATATCCGTAACGCAATTTTAGATAGCGATCGTATTTACATCATTGCATGTGGAACAAGTTATCATGCAGGTCTTGTTGGAAAACAATTTATCGAGAAGTTTGCAAAAATGCCAGTTGAAGTGCATGTAGCAAGTGAATTTTCTTATAACATGCCATTATTAACAGAGAGACCATTCTTCATTTACATTTCACAAAGTGGTGAAACAGCTGATAGCCGTGCAGTACTTGTACAAACGAATGAAATGGGTCATAAAGCATTAACGATTACAAACGTACCTGGTTCTACGCTTTCTCGTGAAGCTGATTATACACTTCCGTTATACGCGGGACCAGAAATCGCAGTTGCATCAACGAAAGCTTACACAGCACAGCTTGCGGTACTTTCAATTTTAGCTGCGGACATTGCTAAAGCAAAAGGCGAAGTTCTTGATTTTGATTTAACACACGAATTAGGACTTGTAGCAAATGCAATGATAGAACTTTGTGATCAAAAAGAAGAAATGGACGCATTAGCAAAACAATTTTTAGCAACAACGCGTAACTGCTTCTTCATCGGACGTAGCGTAGACTTCTTCGTAGGTTTAGAAGGTGCGTTAAAACTAAAAGAAATCTCTTACATCCAAGCAGAAGGATTTGCTGGAGGAGAATTAAAACACGGTACAATTGCCTTAATCGAAAACGGTACACCAGTTATCGCACTTGCTACACAAGAGCACGTAAACCTTGGAATTCGTGGTAACGTGAAAGAAGTAGTAGCACGCGGAGCTAACCCATGTATCATCTCAATGAAAGGCTTAGAAATGGAAGGTGACAGCTTCGTATTACCAGCTGTACACGAAGCACTAGCACCGCTAGTAGCAGTTATTCCATTCCAACTTATCTCATACTACGCAGCGCTTCACCGCGAATGTGACGTTGATAAGCCACGTAACTTAGCTAAGTCTGTTACTGTTGAGTAGGAGATTGGTAGGTTAATAAATATAGTTATAGCTTTAAAATAAACTTACGAATCTGTACCCCTTTAGATATTTTATCTAAAGGGGTATTTTTTATGTCGAAAAAGAATACCTAAAATTGATAAGTGGATAGAACCCTATTAATTAAAGTTGTACTTTATCGAATTTGGAATGGAAATACCTTTACCTATCTGAATTTTCCGTTATCATTTTAAGTATTCGTGAACAATTTTCTTTATTATGACAAGAAGAGACGATAGATTCATGGACATTACAAGGGGGCATATTGATGAAAGTGAATGAAAAAACATATCTAAGTATAGAAGAGATTATTTCATTACCAACCTTATCAGGTGCAAATATAAGTGATGACGGCAAAGGCGTAGCATTTGTTAAGAAGACAGCTAACTGGAAAGACAATACATATAGGAATCATATATGGATATATGAAAAAGATAAGGAGCAGAGTTACCCATTAACAACTGGGGATATAGACAGTATACACCCATTATGGTCCCCAGATTCTAGGGATATCGCATACCTTAGCCCAGTTGGTGAGGGGGATAATAAGAAAAATCAAATCTTTGTTAAGTCAATAGATGGTTATAGTGAGTTACAAATTAATGATGAGAAAGAAGGGATCAGTACATTCAAATGGGAGCCTACTGGTAAAGGTTTTTATTATGTTGCCCAGTCAAAAGAATGTGAGGAAATAAAGAAGCGTAAGGAACGATATGGAGATTTCCACCATGTAGGTAAGGAACATCGGAATAATTGTTTATACTACGTTGAAATAGAAAAAGGGATACAAAATGATAAAGGGGAACGGAAGGTTAGCAGTGTTTATCAACTAACGAATGGTAAGGATTTTTATATACATAACTTTGATATTTCAAATGATGGGACAAAGGTTGTATTTATGGCTACACCAAGTTTAAACGATTATACGAATGGTGATCTATACATATTAGATGTTGAAGCTGGGGAACTACAAAAAATGAATATGGATAAGTTGTTAGGAGGGAGCGTCTGCTTTTCCCCTGAGGGCAGCAAAATATGTTACTCGGCAAGCATAAGAGAGAAGGAGTACTATAGAAACCATATACAAGATAGTACATTAGAAATATATGATATGAATACGGGAGAGGTAATTCAGCCTCTAACAAACTTTGATAGTACGGTTATGCCATTACAGTGGACAGATAAGGGGATTTTAATTAGATGGCAGGATAAAACTAATTATCTCATTGGGTTGCTATGTGAAGATGGCACTGTGGAAATGTTAAGTGACAAAGTAGATGGCTTTATAATGGATGCTTCTATAACAAGGGATGGACGTCATATATCCTATAGTAAGGCCATAACAAATGAAACCTTTGAAATCTATTTAGACGATAAAAAAATAACGGATGAAAATAGCTTTTTTAAAGGGAAGCTGAAAAGTAACAGGGAAATAATCTCATGGCAAAGTAGTGATGGTCTTGAAATAGAGGGTGTTTTATCAACCCCAGTAGATTTTGATGCCAACAAAAAATATCCCTTATTAGTAGTAATCCATGGTGGTCCGGCTTGGGCATCCTTTCCGATATTCTCAGACTGTTTTAATGAGAAATATCCGATTGAGCAGTTTATCGAAAAAGGCTTTATAGTTTTAGAGCCAAACTATAGAGGAAGTTCTGGCTATGGTAATGAGTTCTTAAAAGCCAACTATAGAAAACAGGGAATTGCTGACTATGAGGATGTTATATCTGGAGTGGATAAACTAGTTGAGCAAGGGATTGCAGATAAAGATAGAGTAGGGGTTATGGGATGGAGCAACGGGGGATATATATCAGCTTTCTGTTCTACATTTAGTAATAGATTTAAAGCTATTTCAGTTGGAGGTGGAATTACTAACTGGAGTACCCATTATGTGAATACAGATATACCTTACTTTATTAGAATGTATTTAGGAAATACTCTATGGAATGATCCAGAGATATATACGAAAACATCACCAATGACGTATATTAAATCAGCCTGTACGCCTACCTTAATCCAACATGGCGAAAAGGATGCAAGGATTCCAACTTCCAATGCATATGAGCTATATCAAGGGTTAAGGGATATGGAAGTTGATACAGAATTAATTATTTTTAAAGGAATGGCATATAGTTCTGATCAGCCAGGAATTAATGTGGCTATTATGAAGCAGAATTTGATGTGGTTTTCACACTATATTCTTGGAGAAAGTATGAAAGGTTTTAGGGTTTTATAATGGCTTGTTTTAGTCTTTAAGCTTTTTAGGTGCTTGAAATAAAGTCGTACACATTTATCCGGTTATATATGATTGAGTTTAACATTTCGGATAAGGCAAACTGTGAAATATTTTGGTGTAAATGAGAAAAGAGCCTGAATGTAGGCTCTTTCCTTATTTATATTTAAAAGATGAACTATTCTTATGCAGTTTTACTTAATTTATATGCTTCACGGTTATTTTTTTTGAAAAGTTTTGGGAAAACATAACCATCTAATCCAATACGTCCAGCATTATGTCCTGCAACTAAAATGAACATAGTTAAAATAAGTAGGTTTGGGTTTACACTAACAGTTCCGCTTAATAAAAATGAAAGGTTCATTATGATGCCGAAAAATGCAGCTGTTTTTGTTAATCCACCTAAAATCAAACCTAGACCTACTAAAATTTCTCCCCATTGAACTAAAAAGCTAAATAGGTCTGCGTTTGGAAGAACAAAATGTTGAAGAAAATCTGCCCACCAACCTTGTACTGCAGGGTGGTCACCTGATGCTTGAGCGATAGCTCCTTTTAGAAAACCACTTGCATCAAAAGACTGTCCAAAAACTTTTCCTATTCCAGCAGCGAGCCATGCATATCCTATGTAAAGTCGTAAAAATAATAATATGAAAGTAGCGCGTTTATCAGTTCTTAAAAAATTGATAACCATTGAAATCCCTCCAATGTATTGTATTTACATGTTTATTATATATCCATTGTGAATAAATTCACAATGGATAAAGTGTGAACAAAAATTATGATTTTTCATTTGTACATAAAGTATTTGGAAATATATTGTTTGGAGGATGAATAATACATGAAGGGAGCTCTCCACTAAAATAGGTTGCTCCCATAGTAAACAGATTTATGTACGTTCTTTTAACTAGCTACTATTAGTTTATCTTGTCTTTTCCTTATTATTTCTCTGGTTTTATATAAGGAACAACTTGTGCAGTAGCCCCTACAGAAGCACCGCGAATAAAGTCTTGGTTTTCTAATTCCTTAAAGTTTTCCGTTTTTCCTGTTAGCATAACCCCTAAGATTTTCACTTGATCGAATGGTTTGTTTTCGTTTGATTTTAAAAATTTTTGAATGTCCTTGTCATACCCATCATTATATTGTTTAAGGGAATCAAAGAACCTTTTGTACGATTCTTCGGGAGGGGTTCCTGGCTCAAATCCGTAAACTGGCATACCAGCAGGGCCTCCGCTCTCATCTCTAATAGGTGAGACCATATATAGCCATACGATATTTAAGTTATCCGGTATTTTTGTTTGAATTTCTTTTAATGTATAAGGTTGATCGAAAGAGATAGCGACTTCCGCAACATAGTTTTCCATTTTGGAAACTGCACTTAATTCATTTTTGACTCCATCGTAATATTCCTTGATGGCCGGATTATAAAATGTAGCAACTTTATTTTTCGTTTGTTTATCGTAATTATAAGACTCTTTATTAGACCTACCCCAATGAGTTCCTGGTATTAACTCATTG
The DNA here is from genome assembly GCF_040459995.1 of Bacillus cereus group sp. MG9. Classification (NCBI taxonomy): domain Bacteria; kingdom Bacillati; phylum Bacillota; class Bacilli; order Caryophanales; family Bacillaceae; genus Bacillus; species Bacillus cereus group sp. MG9. The sequence continues at coordinate 169,097 of NZ_JARVHC010000001.1, forward strand.
TAATCGATGTTAGAGCGAAACCAATCGTAAGGGCTTGTCAGTGTATTCCATCGCACTACGTAACCATTAATGTTTTTAGAACGATTGGATGTGATATTGCCGCCAAACATAGATGAACTACTCGTTACTTGAGAATCAATTTGTATATTCGGTTCTGCAATTGCGTTATGTAAAAAGAGTTTTTCGTGAAGCTTCGTAGAGCTTTTTGCTGCGAAGTAATTGCCAACTTTATAAAATATAGGGATAAGTATGATTACAACGATAATAGAGGTAATAATATTTTTAAATAACTGTTTTCTTTTAGCTTTTTTTAATGCATCTTTTAAAGAAGTATCCATTAAGGTTTTCCTCCTATTTTTGAGTGAACTGCTTTACGTGCACGATGTAACTTTTGTTTGACGCTGTTTACTTGAATATCTAGTATTAGGGCGATTTCCTCATATGAAAAGTTGTAGTAGTACTTTAAAAAGAAGGCTTCTTTATATTCTAGTTTTATATCTTTTAATAGATAGAAAATCTCATCTTTATTTAAAACAGCGTCTAATTCTCGGTCTGTATATTGTAATTTTGAATAAATCTCTTCAGTTAAATAGATGTTTTGTTGCTCTTTTTTCCTTTTCAAGTCAATGTATTCGTTTAATGCGACTCTGAAAAACCATGGACGTATGTTACCCTCGGTTAGATCATCTAGCAATGTGTATACTTTATAGAAGGTATTTTGGATGATGTCTTCTGCATCTTCTTTTATAGCCCCTTTCGCTAATAGTAGTTTGAACACTTCCTCTCCTAAATTGATAAGATAGGAGGTCAATATATTTTCTTTTCCCATCACTTTTCCTCCCTACACTTATACAACGGATAGGTAATGATAAATGTATACACTTAAATTAAAATTTTGTTCTTTATACAAATAGAAAAGGCATATAACAATCATATGTTATATGCCTTTTCTATTATATGTTTAGTAATCTATTTAGGTAATGTAAATTTAGCTTTTTTACCCTGTGAAATATCTTTTGCTTCTTTATTTCTCATAGGTCCTAACTCAATCTCGAAGCTTTTGTCTTTCAAAATCTTTTCATACTGCTCTTGGTCTAAAATATATACTTGCAGTAACTCTCCAGATGTTCCTGTTTTGACTGAAGCGTTATAGTCGTAATTTAATAGCATACCTTCATTAATCGTATATTGTGTACCATCATTCACTCTTAATGTAGAGCTTATAGGAGATAGTGAAACGTCTTGAGCATCTTTGTTATCAAGCTTGAATTTTACTGTTAACAGAACAAGACCGTTTTTAAAATTTGCAAAGCGTGGAGCTTCGACGGAATTTGGTGTGAATTGAGTGAATTGGTATCCGTCTAATGTAACATTAACAGCGCCTAATTCTTGGCTGTTATTAATACTTGATTTCTCTTTTAACATTTTTTTATCGCCCATGTTATTAGCTGTAGCTTTATCTTGGTAGAAAGTGTTATCTGTTGCAACCTTTTCAGCACCTTGTTTGTTTAAACTTAATGAAAAGCTTCCAGGACTTCCGATTGGAGCATCAAATTTTCCTTTATTAGCTTGTGCAGTTGGGACTGTGACTGAGACCGTTGAGAGATTTGAAATTTTCGCTAGATCATCTTTTCCGAATGGATAAGCGATATAACCAGAAATAGTTTCTCCTGCTTTTACTAAGTAATCATTCGTTGGAGCAAGCTTAGTTGGTAGCTGATCTTCTGTTGGAATTAAATCTCTATAGTTACTATATGCTTTCTGAGCACCAGTAAATGACATGTCCAATGCTGGCATATAATAAATATCTTTAGCTGAACTATTTTTTACGCTGTAGTTCACAAGAATAACTCCGCCCTCTGTTTGACGATTAAACGGAATGTCGAAGTTTGTATGGAATCCATTTAATTCAACTAATGTATAACCATTCATTGTTACTGAAACATCTTCAGCTTTATACACTTGTGGTTCCTTATTTTCAAAAAGAACTTTTGTTTTACCACCTGTTTCTTTTTCCATATAGGAAATCAGCTTAGAGTAATCGCTTGAGCTAGTAGCTGTATTTTCAGGCTTTTTATCTTCAGCTTTTTTATCTTCAGCTTTTTTATCTTCGGATTTTTTATCTTCAGGTTTATTTTCTTTCGTTGTATCCGTTTTTTCTGTTTTGTTTTCTTGCGTTACATCTTCTTTTTGTTCTTTATTTGTCGTATCGCTTTGACCACAGCCAGTTATTACAAAAGCTGCTACGATTAGTGTAGAAAATAAAGAAAGTAATTTTTTTGACATGTTTCTTCCCCCTATTTGTTTAAAACCAGTTGGGTCTGTATAATCAGACCCTTTATATCTCTCACATTAGCCCCACGTTTTATTATAAGAAAGTGAACCAGTATTTACCAGTGTTTTTCTGATTGTTTTTATTATTTTGGTATCTTAATGGTTATTTTTAATAGAAACATATTTAAAGCTTATATAGGTAATTACAATATTTTTCCGCCAAAAGAGAGAGAAGATTATCTTTTCTATTTTAAATATTGAATCTTTTTGTTAGAGTAAATAATAGAGATATATTGAAAGGGGACAAAGACTCGATATGTGGATGAACTTGTAATGATTAGAAATTAGATAGATGAATTTTTCTCTCATAAGTGAGGGTTTATTTAGCTATCTGTAAATCATTCAAGGACTGCATATTTAGCTTGTACATCCCTTTTGTAAGGATAGATGCCTATTTTATGTATCTGTCTTTTTTGTGGGAAAGTTTATATCTCCTATATAAAATATGCGTCCTTTAAAATTGGAGGAGTATATGATGAATCAATTAAAAAATAAAATAGCAGTTGTTACAGGTGTAAGTCGTCTAGACGGTATAGGAGCAGCTATTTGCACGGAGTTAGCAGAGGCTGGATACGATATATTTTTTACGTATTGGACAGAATACGATAAAGAGATGCCTTGGGGCGTTGATGAAAATGAACAAATACAATTAAAAGAAGAGTTGATACAAAACGGTGTCAAAGTATCGAGCATGGAGTTAGATCTAACTCAGAATGATGCATCAAATCAGCTTATAAATAAAGTTACTGAACAATTAGGGTACCCTCATATATTAATTAATAATGCAGCATATTCTACAAATAATGATTTCTCTAATTTGACTGCTGAAGAACTAGATAAGCACTACATGGTAAATGTTCGTGCGACTACATTGTTAAGTAGTCAATTTGCCCAAGGTTTTGATAAGAAATCTGGTGGTAGAATTGTGAATATGACGTCGGGACAATTTAAAGGACCTATGGCAGGAGAATTAGCGTATGCAACAACGAAGGGAGCAATTGACGCTCTTACTAGTACGTTGTCAGCGGAAGTGGCCCATTTAGGGATAACAGTGAATGCAATTAATCCAGGTCCAACTAGTACAGGATGGATGACTGAGGAGATAAAGCAAGGATTAAGACCGATGTTTCCTTTCGGCAGAATTGGTGAGCCAAAGGATGCAGCAAGACTTATTAAGTTTTTAGTGGGCGAAGAAGCCGAATGGATTACAGGGCAAGTTATTCATTCAGAAGGTGGATTTAAGAGATAATTTTATAATTAAAAAGAAGGTATCTCATTTCAATGAGATACCTTCTTTTTAATCTTTCTTCAATCTTCGTGCAACACCATTCCCTAAAGACTGTAATCCTTGAACGAGGATAATCAAAATAAAGACTGTTGCATACATTACTTCAGGTTCGTAGCGTAAATGTCCGAATCGATATGCTAAATCACCAAGGCCGCCAGCACCTACAAGTCCAGCCATTGCTGTTGCACCGATTAAGCCGATCGTTGCGATTGTTAATCCAAGTACGAGAGACGGGCGAGCTTCTTTAACCATAACGTGCCAAATGATTTTTAAAGTAGAGACTCCCATTGCTTGATATGCTTCAATGACACCGCGATCCACTTCTAATAAAGCAGTTTCCATTAAACGGGCAATGTAAGGGGCTGTGAAGACAACAAGTGGTACGATAACACCTTGCACGCCAATGGACGTTCCCATTAGAAACTTTGTAAAAGGTAAAATGAAGAATAATAGAATGATAAATGGAAGAGAACGAATGATATTAATAACTGTATTAAGAATAGGATAGATAATCTTATTTTCTCGCTGTCCACCAGGTCTCGTTAAAACAAGTGTGACGCCGAGTGGTAATGCAATAAGAATAGAGATAAGTAGTGAAATAGATGTCATTTGAAATGTTTGAATTGTTGCTTCCCATATTACGTTACCCCACTCATCCAAAAAGGACTTGTTTCCCATAATCTGTTCTACCTCCTTCTACGATGATCCCTTGTTCTTGTAAAAATGATAAGGCACGGTGTACTTCACTTTTTTCACCTTGCATATGAACGGTCAGTTTCCCATATGCCTCATGTTTTAACTGCGTAATATTGCCTGATAAAATATTCGGATATACGTGGAAACGTTTTGTAGCGATAGCTAACGCTGGTTCTCCTGAAGCGGTTCCTATAAATGAAAGTGTTACGATTTCCCCGGTGCTTTGTAGTTCTTTCTGTACATCTTCTGGAATTTTAGCTGCAAACGCGCTATTTACAAATTTCTTCGTTGTTACATGTTGTGGGTTTGTGAAAATATCTTTTACGGTTCCACTTTCGACTACCGCCCCATGTTCCATTACAGCAACTTGGTCACAAATACGCTGGATGACATTCATTTCGTGTGTAATTAGCAAAATCGTAATTCCGATTTCTTCGTTGATCTTTAATAATAAATCAAGAATAGAATCGGTCGTTTCCGGATCTAATGCGCTCGTTGCTTCATCACTTAATAAAACTTCAGGCTCATGAGATAGTGCGCGAGCGATCGCTACACGTTGTTTTTGACCACCAGATAATTCACTTGGATAGGCATCTTTTTTATTAAAGAGATCAACAATGCGTAAATACTTTTCTACCCTTTTTTCAATTTCATTTTTGGGAAGACCAGATAGACGTAAGGGTAGTGCGATATTTTCATAAACGGTAACGGTTTTAAGTAAATTGAATCCTTGAAAAATCATGCCGATCTTTTTTCTCGCCTTTGCGAGTTCTTTTGTCGATAAGGTTGTTAACTCTTGTTCATTTACAATGATATCTCCTGTCGTTGGTTTTTCTAATAAATTTACACAACGGATTAATGTACTTTTACCAGCGCCACTATATCCGATGATTCCAAATACTTCGCCCTTTTTTACTTTAAGGGAAGTTGATTTAAGAGCCTCAACATTCCCTTTTTTTGTTGTAAATACTTTGGAGACATTTTTTAATTCAATCATTATAGTCAGCTCCTACCAAGACGGTAAAACAGAACCATCGAATTTTTTCTCAATGAAATCTTTTACTTCTTTAGATTGATAAGCTTTCTTTAATTTATTAACAACAGCATCATCTTTATTTTCAGTACGAACAACGACCCAATTCACATATGGTGAATCTTTTCCTTCGCGGAAAATAGAATCTTTCGCTGGGCTTAATTTTGCACCTAATGCAAAGTTTGTATTAATTGCAGCTGCCTTTACTTCACTTAGTTGTGTTGGTAATTGAGATGCCTCTAATTCAACAATCTTTAAATTTTTCGGGTTTTCAATTACATCTTTTGCAGTCGCTTTTTCTGTAGCTTTTGGATCAACCTTTAAAACACCTGCTTTTTCAAATAGCTTTAAAGCACGAAGCTCATTTGTTGGATCATTTGGGACAGCGATTGCATCGCCCTCTTTTAATTCTTTTACATCTTTTAAGCTTTTAGAATATACACCCATAGGGAATGTTACTGTGGAAAATACTTCAGTTAATTTCATGTTGCGTTCAGCTTTAAATACGTCTAAATAAGATTTAGTTTGATAGCTATTTACATCGAGGCTTTTTTCATCTAAAGATACGTTTGGTGCTACATAATCATTAAATACCTTTACATCAATTTCGAGACCATCTTTTGCTGCCACTTCTTTTACCTTTTCAAAAATTTGTTCATGCGGTCCGCCTGTTACACCGACAGTAATCTTTTTCTCATCTAATGCTTTTACCTCTTTATCAGAATTAGCACCACACGCACCTAACAATAATACAGCTCCGCTTACAATACTTAATAATACCTTTTTCATCTATAATTCCCCCTTAATATACGTTCCAAAATAAAAAGCACCTCTCAAAAATAAGAGAGGTGCCGAATAGACGAAATAGGTTCCTCTCTTATCTTCCAAAACGAAAATCGTTCTGCAGGAATTAGCACCTTAGCTTATACGTTCTAAGCTCGGTTGCCGGGCATCATCGGGCCAGTCCCTCCGCCACTCTTGATAAGAGTATGTGTATGTAGTTTTTAAATATGGTACTAATAGTAAATCTTACAAAAAGAATTGTCAATATTATTTTCTGAATATATTTTATTTTAAGGTAATCGAAACGTTCCCTTTTTTATGTCCCTTTTCCACATACATATGAGCTTCAGCAATTTCTTCTAATCGGTAAGTTCTATCAATAACGGGCTTTAGTTTTTCCGTTTCGACTAGTTTTTTAATAGAATCATATCCTCTTTACTTACCTTGGCCATCATTCCATTAACAGATACATATTTTCCATTGGGTGTTAATGTATTTGTACAAAGGGATTTTTTATACTTCCCAACTGCATCAAATATAATATCGTAGCATTTGCCTTGCTTAGTAAAATCTTCTTTCGTATAATCAATTACTTTATCAGCTCCTAAAGATTGCACGAGTTCAAAATTTGAATTACTACAAACAGCCGTAACGGTCGCGCCGAAATATTTAGCAAGTTGTACAGCAGCTGTTCCTACTGATCCGGAGGCACCATATATGAGCACTTGTTGCCCTTTTTTTATACGGCCCTTTCTCAGGAAATGTAATGCTGAAGTTCCACCAAAAGGAATAACTGCCGCTTCTTCATACGTCACATTGGTAGGTTTTAATGTTATTAATCCACTTTCATGTACGCATGTGTACTCGGCATAACCACCGAGGTTTAGTTCTGTTAATGCAAAAATTGGATCACCTTTTTTAAATTGAGTTACATCTGTTCCTACTTCTTCGATTTCACCGGATAACTCTACGCCGAGTACAGGTTTTCTCGGTTTTCTGAAACCTAATATGATCCGCATAGGAATCCAAAATAAGAGGGGGCTATTAAAGCCGCGTATTCTACAATCTCCAGTCGTTACACTTGTTGCGTGAATTTTAATTAATACTTCGTTCTTTTTAGGTGTAGGTTTCTCTATATTTTGAAGCTGAAGAACGTTAGGTGGTCCATACTGTGTGCAAATAATCGCCTTCATAATGACCTCCTGAAATGAGTTGTTGTTATTTACATCATATTTAAAATCTTCATTAAACATGTCGCTATATAGCGAATATAGATTGAAAATTGTATAGATTTCATAGGGAAAGAGGTGATATTATTTTGGGAAAGGGGGCGACGTTATGAAAAAAAATATTTTTATTTCAAGTTTAGTGCTTGCAATCAGTCTAGGGGTAGGGTGTAGCAATGAGAAAACAACAAAGACTGATGAACCGAAAAAAGAAGCCATGCAAAAAGAAAAGGAATTAGAAGCGAAGGATGTTTTCAAGAAAACGAACGAAGCTTTTAAAAATGAAGAAAATGTAACGATGACATATGATGTAGGGTTAAAAGCTGAGGGAACAGAGATGGATATATTAAAGGCTAAGATGCAATTAGAGCCAAAGACAAAGAATTCTCGTTCTGAAATGAATATTTCTGGTACAGATGTTGTAGTGTATACTGTGGATGGTAAAGTTGCTGGTGAGGTGAAAAACCCTAATACAGGAGAAGTTATAACCGTACCAGAGGAGCAATTAAACGCTGGTGGAATGAAAGCGACTCAAGATATTATAGATAATTTAGAAGTACCAGCAGTAGTTTTAGATAAAATGAAGATGGAGAAAAGCGGAGATAAATATAAACTGAAATTTACATTAAAAGGGCAAGAAACAGAAAGTATGTTAACTAGCATGGATGAAACGCAGAAGAAAATGTTACAAGCACAAAATGCGAAGATAGAAGAAGTGGATGCAGAATATATCATTACAAAAGATTTTAAATATGAATCAGCGAAGATAGATATGATTATGAGTAGTAATGGTAAGGATAAGGCACACATTATTACGAATGCAAAATATACGTCGTACGAAAAGTTTGAGCCAATACAGCTGCCAGCAGCAAAGTAACAGTCTTGATGAGGGAGGGACCTAAAATAAAGGGTCTCTCTCTTTTTTGTTAATACCTTCTTCGTAGGAAAGTAGGTACAATATGAAGAGGAAGAACGTTAGAAGAGGAGAGTGCCATTTGAAAAAAAGAAAGATAGCAGTTGTTATTGTAGCGTATACAGTGTTGCTCGCGACATCTGTATATACATACAAAGGGCAACTGGATCATCCTATTATGAGTGATGTAGGGAAGTTGCTTCCAACGAAAATTAAACGTGTTGAAAATGCTGAGGATGAACGTTCATTAAAACAGTTAGTGCAAGATGCAAATGTTTCTGGAGAGAAGATTTCTATTGCAGGTATGCAACATAGCCAAGGTGGGCAGACGTATTATCCGAACGGTACGATGCTTGATATGAAAGGGTATAATGAAATATTAGAATTCGATCCGGAGAAGAAGAGGATTAGGGTGCAAAGCGGTGTCACATGGAATGACATTCAAAAGAAAATCAATCCATATGGTCTTGCGGTTCAAGTAATGCAATCTCAAAACATTTTTACTGTTGGTGGTTCATTAAGTGTAAATGTACATGGGCGTGATATTCGTCATGAAGCATTGATTGATACAGTAGAGTCGTTCAGATTGTTAATGGCAGATGGTACGGTGCGTAATGTAAATAGAGAAGAAAATGCTGACTTGTTTCCATATGTAATTGGGGGATATGGATTATTTGGTGTGATTTTAGATGTGACGCTACAGTTAACAAACGATGAATTGTATGAAACGCATACGAAAGTACTAGATTATAAAGAATACTCTTCATACTTTAAGAATAAAGTGCGAAGGGATGAGAATATACGTATGCATTTAGCACGTATTTCTGTTGCCCCAAATTCATTTTTAAAAGAAATATATGTAACAGATTATGTACTGGCAGAAGATCAACAGAAGCTGGGAGAGTACAGCAAATTAAAAGAAGAAAATATTATAGCTGCACCGAAATTTTTACTTGGGTTATCACGTTATAGTGACTGGGGAAAGGGCGCATTTTGGGATATACAAAGAAGTTATTTTGAACGTACAGATGGTAAGTACGAAACTCGAAATAACGTAATGAGATCTGATAGTGCTTTTATGGAATACGATAATCCAAACTTGACCGAAGTTTTACAAGAGTACTTTGTACCGATAGATGGTTTTGCAGCGTATATAGATGATTTGCGAAGCGTTTTAAATGAAGAGGAATTAAACCTTCTTAACATTACAATCCGCTATGTAGAAAAGAATGAGAATGCGGTGCTATCTTATGCGAAAGATGATATGTTTGCGCTTGTGCTTCTAATTAATCAAGGGCGTTCTGAAGATGAAATAAAGAAAACAAAAGTGGTCATTCAAAAGATGATTGATGTTACGTTAAAGCATAATGGAAGTTATTATTTACCGTATTATTCTTATCCGGAAAAGGAGCAACTAAAGAAAGCGTATCCTCGCATAGAAGAATTCCTTCAGAAGAAAAAGGAAGTAGACCCAGAGGAAAGGTTTGTGAATTTATTTTATAAGGAGTATAGCAAATGACATATAGAAGATTTGTAGCCTCACAAAGCATTATTATGATGGCAGGTAGTATGGTATTTCCTTTTTATATACTATTGCTTCGAAATGTAGGAAATAGTTTCTCGCAATTTGGCTGGGCGTACGGCTTATTTGCCTTAACTTCAGCTCTAGTATATCCGTTAGTTGGAAGAATCTCTGATAGGGTAGGTGATAGAAAGTTATTAATTATATACGCATGGTCCATGGCTATATTAATGCTTTTTTTCCCTATTGCAACAGAAGTTTGGCATGTATACATTCTCCAAATTTTAATGGGTATTTTAGGTGCTGTGCAGCGTAATACGGAGAAGACATCGTTAGCACGAAAGGTAGCGCATAAGGAAGCTGGTTACGAAATTGGAAAATACCATGTATGGACATCAATTGGGGGCGGAGTAGCTATAATTGCAACTGGTTACCTAGTGGATTTCTTTACGATAGGGACTATTTTTTACATTGCTTCAGTTTTATATGTAGTTAGTGGATTTGTATTAAGCCGCGGTGATAAGTAATTAAAAGTATTTCCATTCCCATTTTTACCTGATTACCCTTTATTTGTTATACTTATGGAGAAGACAAAAGAAAAGGGGACATTGCCTTTGATGAAATTTATAGTTTTAGCTATTCTCACTTTGTTTTTGATTCCATGGACTAGAAGCGGTAATAAAATTCGCGCGGTGAATAAAGGAGGAAATGAGAAAGTTGTAAAGGGTAAGAAATCATCTATTTTAGTTATTCCTGTTTTATTTTGGATAGGTATTGCAATCTATGAATATTTCTGGCTAATTGATGATCGAGCAGATTCTATTCTTACTCATTATTCTGTTGCAGTAGCGATTTTAATTGGGCTTGTTTTATTCTCACAAGAGCAGGTAGGGAAATTAGAAGGTACGTTAAAAGGACTTCTAATGTTTGTTTTACTCGCAAGTTACGGCTATTTTGGTTATTTGCACGATATAGTAATCTCGCAAAAGAAATATGATTCGGTCGTGAAGGTAGAGAAAGATATTTCAGAGCCATTTACTGAAAATGATCAGCCGTTTACAGTGCCGCCTAAAACAGCGGAAAATAAAATGAAAAAGGTATTTGGTGATATTCCGAAAGTAGCTTATTTTGAGCTAGGGGAATTAACGCCACAAATGGTAAATGGTGAAGCCTTGTATGTAGCACCGATAGAAGTTTCAGGATTTTTTAAAGCACGTAAAGCGGAAACAATTCCAGGTTACGTAACAATGTCAGGTACGAATCCTGATGCGGAAGCGAAACTGCATCTTGGTTATAAAATGAAATATGTGCCGAGCATGTTTTTCGGTAATAAATTAGAACGTGTCGTTCGAAAAGCAGAGCCAGATTTAGTTTTTAAAGGGAAACCAAAATTTGAAGTTGATGATAAAGGGAAACCGTATTATACAATGACGTATGGTGAATTTATTTCAGGAAGATCTGGATTTGAAGTAGAAGGTGTTGTAGTAGTAGACGCACAAACAGGTGAAGTGAAAAGATACGACAAAGGAAAGGCACCTAAATTCGTTGATGGCGTATTAAATCACGAGACTGCATCTACATTAAATACGTATTTCGGTAAATATATTCACGGATTTTGGAATACGAAATTCTCACAAACTGACATGAAGATGCCGACTGAGTGGGGGACGAAGGAAGGCGTTACGCCAATCTTCGGAAAGGATGGTAAACTGTATTACTTTACAGATTTCACCTCTCCGAAAGAAGGCGTAGATTCTGCCCTCGGCTACTCATTAGTTGATGCACGTACAGGAAAGTTGTATTATTACAACGGAAAAGAAGTGAAGGGAATTATGGACGGTTCGGCTGCTACAGAAGTAGTGGATAATTCCTTTAAGAGAGAGAAATGGCATGGAACAATGCCGGTTATTTATAACGTATATGGTAAACCTTCTTGGATTGTACCGGTTATTGATGACGGCGGATTAGTACGTGCTCATACTGTCATATATGCTTCTAATGCAAAAGTGTTTGCAACAGGTTCAACGCAAAAAGAAGCACTTGAGAATTATAAAAATGCGCTGAGCGGAAGTGGTGATTCATTTAGACCGACCTCAAATGGGAAAGAAGCGCAAAAAGAAGGTACTGTACAACGTGTGTATAAAGAAAAATCAGGTGAAAATACGATTGTGTACGTACTATTAGAAAACGAGCAAAAAGTATTCATGGTACCGGCGAAGAAATTCCCATATGCAATGTTTACAGAAGTAGGAGATTCAATTCAAATCACATATTTAGACACAGGAGAAATGATGGCATCTGTATCTAAATTTACAAATAGTAATTTGAAAAAGTAAAGCGATAGAGATTCTATCGCTTTTTTTACATTATTAAACAGGAAAATACGGTATACTTGACGTATATTTATGTTGTAACTATAATTGTTACGATTAAGTGTTTATATGAAAGGGTGAATGGAAAAAGTGAATGGAGTTAATCACGAAGTATATAAACCTGTAAAGACAAACAGGTTATGGATGATTCTTGTATTAGGGACACTTACGGCAATTGGGCCATTATCTATTGATATGTATTTGCCTTCTTTACCAAAGTTAACGGATGATTTACAAACGGGTGCATCCCTCGCGCAGCTTACATTAACTGCTTGTCTGCTTGGGCTTTCAGTAGGGCAGTTATTTATTGGTTCAATTAGTGACATTTACGGAAGACGCAAACCTCTTATTATCGCTCTTATTATTTATGTTGCTTCTTCTTTACTTTGTGCTGTTGCACCATCTATTTGGAGTTTAGTGCTTTTACGTTTCTTACAAGGTGCTTCAGGATCTGCTGGTATCGTTATATCACGTGCAATGGTACGTGATATGTATTCAGGTTCTGAAATGACGAAGTTTTTCTCATTACTTATGTTAGTAAACGGAGCAGCGCCTATTTTGGCACCGATTATTGGAGGGCAATTATTACAGTTCACATCATGGCGCGGCGTTTTTATCGTTCTTGGAGCAATTAGTGTATTCATGCTAATATCAGCTACTTTCGTATTACGTGAAACATTACCTCCTGAAGAAAGAGAGACAGGTGGATTATCAGGAACGCTTGCAACATACGGAAAGCTTCTGAAAGATCGTTTATTTATGGGGTATGCATTGTCGCAAGGATTAGTAACAGCTGCAATGTTTGCTTATATTTCTGGTTCACCGTTTGTGTTGCAGAACATATACGGAGCATCACCACAGCAATTTAGCTTATTCTTTGCGATTAACGGTATCGGTATTATTATTGCTAGTCAGGTTACGGGCCGTTTAGCAGGGAAAGTGAATGAGAAAACTTTATTCGTTTCCGGTATTATTATTGCGGCTGTTGGCGGTCTATCATTACTACTTACAATCGTATTAGGAATAGGGCTAATCGGTGTTTTATGCTCGTTATTCCTTGTTGTATCAAGTGTCGGGGTTGTATCAACAACTGGGTTCTCGTTAGCGATGAGAAATCAGAAACAGGCTGCAGGAACGGCATCGGCTTTATTAGGTTTATTACAGTTCATTTCAGGAGCACTTGTTGCACCATTAGTAGGTATTGGCGGAAGCAATACCGCATTACCGATGGGGGTTGTTATAGCGCTTTGTGAAATTGGTGCTGTGTTATGTTATCTATTTATGGCCAGAAGAAGTGAGAAGCAGTTTGAACTGCAACAAAGACAAAATTTAGAGGCCTAATTTATAAAAAAGAGCTGATTCAAACATGTGTTGAATCAGCTCTTTTTTCATTTCTTTGAAATAACCCATACAGCGTTGTAAGGTGATGCAAAAGTTATTTGCATAAAGTGACGATACTGTGACAAAAATGTTGGTGTGTATATTAAGATCTCGTCTTAAGTGTAAAAAGTAGGGTGTTCTCGGTATAATAACAAGTGGAGATAAAAGAAACTATAATGATTAATAGCTGTAGATAAAAGGAGAAGAAGAGATGAAGAAGGTTTTGGGTATTGCTGTAATGGGAAGTATGCTCCTTCTAGCAGGGTGTAATGGAAATAAAGATACGAAAGAACCGAAAGAAAAGGTAGAGCAATCTACTGAACAAACAGAAGAGATGAAAGTGTATCGCGAAATACATGAAAAATATGATATGAAGATGAACAAAGAAATTAATAAAGCATTACAGTTATGGGAAGTGGCAAAAGAAAAGGGTGGTAAGGAAATAACGAATGCTAAATATAAAGAAGACGTACAGAAGGTAACGACGGGCATGTTAGAAGATATTGATCATATGCGTAAAGAAATTCGTGTGCCGAAGTCGAAAGAGGACGAACATGAACTATATGTTGGTTTCTTAAATGAAGCAGAACAAGCGATGAAAAAATTACAGAAGTTAGCTAAAGAAGAAGATTCATCGTTGATTCGTGATATAGAAATTAATTTTTCAACAGCATCGACATACTATAAACGCTTTCAAACAGAGGCGAAAAAATAACCTTGCGCATGCGCAAGGTTATTTTTTCTTTTTACCATCTCCGTCTTCATCCTCGGATACTAATACCTTCTGTTCTTCGTGAAATTCTGAAATTGTTTGGCCAGTAATATTATCGAATGGAGTGTAAAAAGAAGTGATGCTTTTCTTTTTAATGAAGAGTTTATCCCGCATTAACGGGCAGTAAGACCCCCACCTCAAAGTTCAGTGAAAGCAAAGAAGTTAGGTAGGGGATCAACTGCCCGTAAAAGCCCGATTGGTGAGGGCTGATAATCAGTGGGGGATGAACAAAACCCCCACTGATTAAAGTTTCACTTTATAGAAGCCGATGATGACAAGTACAAGTATTACGATTGTTAATGGTAATCCTATAGTAGCAAGAAGTAAGGGATCAATTTTATAACTCCTTTAATACAATTTCTTTTTATTATAAGCGAAAGATTGTAATTTCAATAACTAATATAATATAAAACTGATTTTTCTAAATATATCCAATTTGATTGACTTTTCATTTTTTCAGAATTATAATTCAAAATATACAATTTGAACCAAATAATAATATAGCAATTTACTTATCCAGAGAGGTAGAGGGACTGGCCCTATGACACCTCAGCAGCGGGTTCTGTAACAGGAACACCGTGCTAATTCCAGCAAGCAAGTCTTGAAAGATAAGTGATGGGCCTTCGTTTATTAAGCCTTGATCTTATTTTTTAAGATCAAGGCTTTTTGTGTTTTAAGAAGTAGAGAAGGAGTAATGGCAACAAATATGTCAATAAAACAAAGTAAATTCATTTGTTTAGGGGGTTATTGAAGTGTATGTTATTAAAAAACTATCGGTTATGGTATTCACGCTATGGGTCATTACGACAGTAACATTTTTAATTATGCATATTATTCCAGGTGATCCGTTTTCATCAGATGCGAAAATCTTTCCTGAAGAAGTAATACAAAACATGAGAGCGAAGTATCACCTTGATGAACCGTTATGGAATCAGTATGTTGCTTATTTGGATGGGGTAGTTCATTTTGATTTTGGCGAATCTGTTCAATCGACAGGTCAAGGTGTATCGGAAATTATAACAACTGGTTTTGGACCATCGGCAATTATTGGTTTACAAGCACTTGTTATTTCATTGTTAGTCGGAATTGCCGCAGGTACATTTGCCGCGCTATATCATGGGAAAGTGATTGATTATAGTATGAGCTTGCTTGCGATTCTCGGTATTTCTATTCCTAGTTTTATTTTAGCACCACTATTTATACAAGTATTCGCCATACAATTTGAATTACTACCAGTGGCGTCTTGGGGAACATTTGAGCATACTGTATTACCCTCCTTCGCATTAGCGTTAGGACCAATCGCAGTTATTACAAGATTTGTTCGCTCTAATATGATTGAAGTGTTGCAGAGTGATTATATTAAGCTAGCGAGAGCGAAAGGTATACCAATTAAGAAAATCATTATAAGACATGCTCTTCGAAATGCGATTGTTCCGGTACTTACATTTGTTGGCCCATTAATGGCTGGACTTTTAACAGGGACTTTCGTTATTGAAAAAATCTTTTCAATTCCTGGTTTAGGAAAATATTTTGTAGACAGTATTTTCAACCGAGATTATCCGGTGATTATGGGAACAACCATTTTCTATAGTGCGCTATTAATTGTATGTATTTTTATTACAGATATCATTCATCGTATTGTTGATCCGCGCATTCGTTCTATTACGTAAGGAGGGTGATGTTTAAATGGGGGCTTATGAAATTAATGACCAGTTATTAACGAATGAAGAGAAAAAAGAATTAACGATAAATAAAGATCAGCAAACGATTAGCCGGAAAAAGGAAGTGTTTCGCAAGTTTATATCAAACCCTATAGCAGTTTTAGGGGCAGTGACGTTATTACTAATTATTGTTTTCTCGCTTATTGGCGAAAGTTTAACGCCATTTACTGCGAGTGAACAAGTAAAAGAAGCAACTAATTTACCGCCTAGTAGTGAGCATTGGTTCGGAACAGACGATTTAGGGAGAGATATTTGGGCGCGTACTTGGGCTGGTGGGAAAATTTCATTAACAGTTGGATTGGTAGCAGCAGCTCTTGATATAGGGCTTGGTGTACTTATCGGTGGCTTTAGTGGATATGTGAGAGGACGTAATCGTCTTGGAACGTTAATTGATGAGTGGATTATAAGAGGGATTGAAGTGTTATACGGTATCCCATATTTACTGATTGTTATTTTACTATTAATCATTATGAAACCAGGACTTTTTACAATTATTATAGCTCTTGCGTTAACGGGATGGATTGGCATGGCACGTCTCATTCGGGCGCAAGTACTTTCATTGAAACAAAGAGAATTTGTTATTGCAGCAGAGCGATTAGGTACATCTCATATGAAAATTATATATGGGCATTTAATTCCAAACTTAACAGGGATTATTATCGTCAATTTATCATTCACAATTCCAGCAGCTATTTTCTCAGAATCATTTTTAAGTTTTATCGGACTTGGAGTACAATCACCAGCAGCGAGCTGGGGCACGATGACAAACGATGCACTCGGGACATTACTAAGCGGAGAGTGGTGGCAACTTTTCTTCCCGGCAATCATGATTGCATTCATCATGTTCGCATTTAATGCGATTGGTGATGGTTTGCAAGATGCGATTGATCCGAAAATCGTAAAACGTAATCGAAAGGAGAAAAAACATGGCACAAATCTTATCTTTAGAAAACGTAACGTTGGCCGTTGAAAAAGAGAATAGTAAGCAAGCAATTGTGAAGCATGTTTCCTTTTCTATTAACGAAGGTGAAATAGTTGCACTTGTCGGAGAAAGTGGTTCAGGGAAAAGTGTTACAGCACAATCAATTATCGGCTTAAATCAAGAATCGATTCATATTGATGATGGAAATGTATCTTTCCAATCAAAGGAATTAACGGATTTACAAGAATCAGAATGGAATCAAATTCGCGGGAAAGATATTTCCTTTATCTTTCAAGACCCGCTTTCATCTTTAAATCCGACGATGAAGGTTGGAAGACAAATTACAGAAGTAATTGTGCAGCATGAAAAGAAATCGAAAAAAGAGGCAAAAGAAATTGCAATTAACTTACTAAATGATTTAGGGATACATGAAGCAGAGAAACGCTTTGAACAATACCCGTATCAGTTGAGCGGAGGTATGAGGCAGCGTATTTGTTTAGCAATTGCATTTGCTTGTCACCCGAAGCTCGTTATTGCAGATGAACCTACAACAGCATTAGATGTAACGATTCAAAAGCAAATTATGGAGTTGTTAAAAGAAAGAAAGGAAAAACAAAATACGAGTATTTTATTAATTACACATGATTTGGCACTTGTACGTGAAGTAGCTGACCGAGTAGTAGTTATGTACGGGGGACGTGTTGTTGAAAAAGGAACGATACAAGAAGTAATTGGCTCACCTAAGCACCCTTACACAAAAAGTTTATTGCAAGCAATTCCGAATATGGATGATTCAGAAAAGGTACTTAGAGCAATTGAGGGAACAACACCTTCAATTGAAACGTTAAATAGTTTTGGATGCCCGTTTGTGAATCGTTGTCCTGTAGCGATAAAAGAATGTATTCATCGCTTCCCAGAGAGAACAACATATTCTGAGGAGCATAGTTCACATTGCTGGCAGCATATTCTGGAGCATAATAAAGCGAAATCAAAAGAGAGGGTGAATGCCTCATGACGACAGATTTAATTACTGTAAAGCAAGTAACGAAAACGTATGGAAGTAAAAATAAAGAAATCGCAGCGTTAAAAGGTATATCACTTTCTATCCCAAAAGGAACAACGCTTGGCATTATTGGAGAAAGTGGTTCTGGAAAGACAACACTTGGTAAGCTCATAGCTGGGATCGAGCGTCCAACGTCTGGTGAAATTGATTATAACGGTCAAGTTGTTCACAAGCTGAAGTCAGCTCATAAGCGGGATTTCTTGCAGAAAGTACAGTTCATTTTTCAAGATTCCACAGCTGCATTAAATCCGCGCTGGAAAGTACGCGATATTGTAACAGAAGGCTATATTTCATTCGGTTTAGGCGATAAAGGATTGAAAGATAAAGTCGCAGGTGATGCGCTAGAGCGTGTTGGATTAGATAGACGATATATTGATCGCTATCCACACGAATTTAGCGGAGGACAACGTCAACGTATTGCCATTGCAAGAGCGCTATTATGTGAGCCAGAAGTATTAATCCTTGATGAACCAATTTCAGCATTAGATGTTTCACTGCAAATCCAAATTGTACATTTACTGCAAAAGATTCAAAAGGAACAAGGCTATACATATTTATTTATCGCACATGATTTACCGATGGTTCACTATTTATGTGAAAAAGTGGCTGTCTTATACAAAGGAGAACTTGTTGAATTTGGAAATACGGACGAAGTATTCCGTAATCCACAACATTCTTATACAAAAACATTATTAGCATCAACACCAAAAATTTCAGGTTAAAGGAGAATGTAGGATGAAGAAATTTTTACTGTTTGTCATTATGACTGTTTTAGCAATTACTTCTGTCGCTTGCGGTAAGAAAGAGACGCAAAAGGCAAGTGCTGGTAAGGGGGAAGGAGATCGATTAGTAACGAATATTAGTAGTGATCCATATACACTTGATTCCGCTATTGCGACAGATACTACTTCGAGATATGTAATTGGGAATTTATTTTCAAGTCTATATACTGAGGATAACAATGGGAAAATCCATAATGAGTTAGCGGATAAAGAAGAAGTAAATGCTGATGGGACTGAATATACAATTCATTTAAAGAAAGATATTAAATGGTCAGATGGTTCTCCTATTACAGCAAATGATTTTGAGTTTGCATGGAAGCGATTATTAAATCCGAAAACGGGTTCTATGAATGCGACAGAAATGTATTTTATTAAAGGTGCAGAGGCATATAATACTGGAAAAGGTGAAGAAGGCCAAGTTGGGATTCAAGTCGTTGATCCTCAAACGTTAAAAGTAACACTTGAATATCCAGTTGCTTCTTTCAAACAAAAACTAGCAAGTTCATTATTTATTCCATTATCTAAAAAATCAATTGATGATAATAATAAATTAAAAATAGATCCAAAAGAGTTAATTACGAACGGACCATTCACGTTAAAAGAATGGAAGCATAACCAAGCAATTACAGTACAAAAAAATAAAGAATACTATGATAAAAAGGTAACATTAAAAGAAATTGAGTTTCGTATTATTCCAGACTCTAAAACAGCGTATCAATTATTTAAATCAAAAGAATTAGATTTACTAAGTGGTTTACCACAAGAGATGATTGAGAAAGAAAAAGAAAATAAAGAATATAAACGTGTTGCAGGATTTTCATCTTATATTTATTCCTTTAACGTAGAAAAAGAGCCATTTACAAATGCGAAAGTACGTAAAGCATTTTCATTAGCAGTTGATCGTAAATTTATCGTTGAAAAATTGTATAAAAATAATGCACAAGCAGCATATGCATTCGTTCCAGAAGGGGCAAAAACACAAGGTGGTCGTGATTTCCGTAAAGAAAAAGGCGATTACGTAAAATTTGATCCAGCGGAAGCGAAAAAATTATTAGAAGAAGGTATGAAAGAGCAAGGATGGTCTACATTACCTGAAGTAACATTAAAATTCACTACAGATATACAACATAAAAAAGTAGCAGAAGCAATGCAAGAAATGTTTAAGAAAAACCTTGGTGCAGATATTAAATTAGAAAATAAAGAGTGGAAGAGTTACATCGACACATACAAGCAAAGTGATTTCCAATTAGCTTATATGGGATGGGGAGGTTCTAACTTAGACCCTAGTGCCCGTTTAGAATTATATGCAGGTGATGGTCCAAGTAACTATGCGAAATGGTACAATAAAGAATTTGATAATTTAATTAATCAAGCAAAAACAGAACAAGATGAAAATAAACGTTTTGATATATTACATAAAGCAGAAGATATTATGTTTGATGATACACCATTAATCCCAATTATTTTCCCAAGCTCTTCATATTTACAAAAATCATCAGTATCTGGCGTCCAATTTATTATCGGTTCTAGTCCAGAACTAAGATACGTAAAAATTAAAAAATAAAGAAGTAGGCAACTGCCTACTTCTTTATTTTATTTCTCTTTTATATTCTTTTTTCGTTCCATCAGAGAAGACAACTTCTAAATCGAATTTTTGGTAGTCTTTATCAAGTTTGAATACATTGACTACTTGATCAATTACTTCTTGATCTGGTGTGTTTTTATCGAATTTTAATTCTTGTAGAAGAGGGCTTAATTTTGTAATAGCTTCGTCGCCTGTGAACTTTACATCTGTTTTATGATCTTCAATTTTTGCTTCCATTTTCTTGTCCGCTGCTACATTTTTATAATCAGCTTCGTAGTCTTTCTTCGTATCTTGATAGTCTGCTTTTAAATCAAATTCATTAAAGTTTAGTTTTAAATCTGCAGGAGCCTCATTTTTTGCTTCTTCAGTCGTTTTCTTATTAGAAGTTGTATCTTCTTTTGCAGGAGCTTTACATCCTGTTAATGCAGGTACTAGCATGAGAGCTAATAAAGCTGATAGTAAAATTCTCATTATAAATTCCTCCTTATGTAAATTTGTTCTATACAAGTTTTTCCCAAAATCATGTAATTATGTATGTGTTGAAAATAAATTATTTTCTCGTAGCTTCAAGGGTAAATGCGCAATTTAAATCAAAAATGATTTGTATGTATATGGTAAATTAAAGTTGTAAGGAGGTACTGAAATGCATGAAGAATATAAAGAGATGATAAAAAAAGCAATCGAATATATAGAGAATCATTTACATGAAGAGCTTACAACAGAAAGAGTGGCATTTCACGGGGCAGTATCGATGTACCATTTTCATCGTATTTTTCAAAGTTATATTGGGATGAGTGTAACGGATTATGTTCGTAAGAGAAGATTAACTCATGCTGCACAGGCTTTAGTATCGACTGAAAGAGCAGTCATTGATATTGCAGTGCAAAATGGCTTTTCCTCACAAGAGGCATTTACTAGAGCTTTTAAAAGAATGTTTCAATTACCACCAAAAAAATATCGGAAATATTTCCAGTCATTTTATATAGAAAGAGAGGGCGTTTCAATGGAAAAAGGTATACCGAAAGGATGGGTATTAAGTGGAAGTCATCCTGCTGAATATGAGATGGGTTTAGATTACGAAGTTGTTCATCAAGGAAAAGTATCTGCATATATAAAAGGAAAAGAGAACGTTACACACGGAGGGTTTTCAACATTAATGCAAATGTTCCGAGCGGATAAATATGTAGGTAAGAGGTTGCGTTTAACAGCATTTATTAAGAGTGAAAATGTAAAAGACTGGGCAGGATTGTGGATGCGAGTAGACGGAAAAGATACAGAGCCTATTGCTATGGATAACATGCAAAATCGTCCAATTAAAAATACGAATAACTGGCAATCATACTCGGTTGTACTAGATATAAAAGAAGAAGCACTTGGTATTGCATTTGGTGTTTTATTATCAGGAGAAGGCTGTGTCTGGCTAGATAGTATTCGTTTTGATGAAGTGGATGAAAAAATTCCTTCAACAGATTTGGCAGAAAACTTTTATGAAACACTCCTAGAAGAGCCGGTGAATCTGCAATTTGAAGAGGTAGAAAAGTAAAAAGTAAGGAGAAAAGGTATGCTCAAATATGTAAAACTAATAAGTATTAGTTTAGTAGTATCATCGTGTATTATGGGAATCAACTATTTAATTAGTTATCTTTGGTCAGGGCATATACCTTCTTTGACGTGGAGAACATATTTGATATTTATGGTTATATTTATGATGAGTTTTGGTTCAATACAAAAAGAGAGCTATGAAGAGAGTTGATAATCGTCCTTTTAGCCTTCTTAGTATTAATACATATGTATTTATCACCATTGGAAAAACAGGTTTGCCGTTCGGGATTATTTCCCGCAACATATGCAGCGAATGGTTATTACACAATAATATTTGGTGGAGTTAATTTAGCAGGAAATATTATTTCATTATTACTTATTATACTAGTTACACAATTGGTAGCGGGAATCACTATAGGTATAAAAGGGATAGTAAAGAGGAGAAGTTCTGTAGTTAAAGAAGCATAAAGTAAAAAAGGTATCCTTCGTGGGATACCTTTTTTACTAGCGTTTATTATTTTGCAACTTCTGTCCACTTGTAGTTAAACTCACCGCCGAAGTCTGTTGTTACAAGTCCTTTAATAAATCCGCGTTGTAGGTAAGAACGACCTTGTTGGTATAAAGGAGCGACAGCACCATCTTGTAATAAGATTTTTTCAGCTTGCTTCATTGCTTCCCAGCGACCTTTTTCATCACCAGCTAAATCAGTTTTTACTTTACGAATAAGCTCGTCGTACTCTTTGTTAGAGTATTTATCGAAGTTATAAGCACTATCTGTTGTGAATAGATCTAAGAATGTAATAGGGTCTGCGAAGTCAGGGCCCCAGCCATCGATTCCGATTTCGTAATCACCACTTAATAGTAGTTTTAACTGCTGTTTACGTGGTTGAGGTTTTAAAGTCACTGTTAATCCATCTAGATTCTTTTCTAGTTCACCTTTTAAATATTCGCCAGTTTTCTTAGCTAAAGCATTATCGCTTGTTAATAGTTCAATTGTTACTTTGTCAGTACCGAGTTCTTGTTTCGCTTTTTTCCAGTTTTCTTTTGCAGATTTCACATCATCTTTGACTAGATTTCCATTCTCTTTACGGAAGTCATTACCGTCTGGACTTTTTGCGAATTTCGCAGGAACCATTCCTTCTGCTGGGATTGCACCGTTATTTAAAATTGTTTCTACGTACGCTTTTTTATTCATTGCTCCGTTAATAGCGAGGCGTGCATGTTGATTTTTTAATACTGCATTTTTCTGATTTAGTCGTAAGAATTGGATACCGACTTCAGCGCGTTCCTTGAAGTTGGAATCGTTCTTATACTTATCAACAAACTCCGCAGTTAAAGCAACACGATCAATTTGTCCTGAATCATATAAGTTAACTTCTGTAGATTTATCTTTAACGACATTGAAGTTGATTTCTTCTAGTTTTACAGTTTTAGCATCCCAATAGTTAGGGTTCTTCTTCAATTGGAAGCTTTGTTCATGTTTCCAGTTATCTAATGTGAAAGCACCATTGTAAATTAAATGATTCGTTTCTAAACCGTATTTATCGCCTTGAGATTTTAAATACTCTTCATTGATTGGTAAGAATGTTGCAAATGTCGTTAAGCTTAAGAAGTAGGGAACAGGGCGGTCCAGTTGTACTTCTAAAGTTTTATCGTCAAGAGCTTTAACGCCTAATTGATCGATTGCTACTTCTTTTTGGTTTATTTGTTTCGCATTTTTTATATCAAAGAATAAGAATGCATATTCAGCAGCTGTTTCAGGGTTAACGGCACGTTGCCAAGCGAAAATAAAATCTTTTGCTGTAACAGGAGTACCGTTTGACCATTTTGAATCACGAAGATGGAAAGTATACTTTGTTTTATCCGGACTAATGTCAACCGATTCAGCAACACCAGGGATCGGTTTATTATCTTCTCCTATAGCATATAAACCTTCAAAAACATTTCTCATTACATTCATGGATTCCCCATCCGTCGCTTTTGCAACATCCATTGTTGGAATTTCTGAAGCAAATGATAAGTTAATCGCTTGTTTATCAGGTGCTTTATCGTTCGCTTTCGCTCCGCCTGCATTATCTTTATTTCCCCCGCAAGCAGTTAGTAGTAGACTTGCCCCTAAAACAGATGCAACAACAGGTACAACTTTTTTCTTCATTGTTCTTTCCTCCCTAAATGTGTTGTTCGTAACGTCATAATGTCCATGTCTTGAAGTGTAGCTATAGAAGGAGAGAAAACCTATTATAAATATGTGTATATAGGTAATCAGGTATTCTATATGTATATACATGTTGAACTATAATCTATCGTTATATGTTTCAACTTAGTAGACATTACATTTTGATGGTAAAATATTTTGTTTCTTTGATTATTTAGAATATTAACACTGGAAAGAACTATATGTCAATAATAAAAAGTGGAGTGTTAATTTCTTGGAATAATATATTGAAAAAGCAGATTTCCTCATATTAGGGAATCTGCTTTTAATATATTTTGCTAAAAAAACAATGGGTGTGGGTGAGAACACGATGATCTAAGTTGCATTTTATCCCGCATTAACGGGCAGTAAGATCCTCACCTCAAAATTCAGTGAAAGCAAAGAAGTTAGGGGGGATCAACTGCCCGTAAAAGCCCGATTGGTGAGGGCTGATTAAAGTTTCACTTTATTTTTCAATTTTTGCCCATTTGAAGTTTAATTGACCTGCAAAGTCTACTTGCACAATGCCTTTCACATAAGAACGCTCTAAATAAGATTCTCCTTTTTGGTAAAGAGGAGCAATAACAGAGTCCTTAAATAAGATTTTTTCTGATGCTAGTAACGCTTCCCAGCGAGCTTTTTCATCACCAGCCAAAGTAGTTTTAACTTTTTCAATTGTGTCATCAAACTCTTTATTAGAGTAATGATCTAAATTGTAAGGGTTATTCGTCGTAAATAGTTCAAGGAATGTAATTGGATCAGCAAAGTCAGGGCTCCAACCGTCAATTCCAATCTCGTAGTCACCTTTTAATAAGAGTGAAACTTGTTGTTTACGTGGTTGCGGTTTTATATTTACCGTTAAGCCATCTAAATTCTTTTCTAGTTGTCCTTTTAGGAACTCACCAGTTTTCTTCTCAAGGTCACCATCACTTGTTAATAATTCTAATGTTATCTTTTCAGAACCAAGTTCTTTTTTTGCTTTCTTCCATAATTCTTGTGCAGATGTTGTATCAACTTTTGTTAAATCGCCGTTTGCAGTACGGAAGTCTTTTCCATCAGGCCCTTTTGCAAAGTTTTTCGGCACGAGACTAAAGGTTGGTGTAGAGCCATCATTTAATAACGTATTTACAAAAGATTTTCGATCAATTGTTTGATCGATTGCTTGGCGTGCAGAAACGTTTTGAAGTATTTTGTTTTGCTGATTCATACGTAAAAACTGTACCCCTACGTTCGGACGTTCTTTAAAGTTAGCATCCTTTTTATATTTATCAACGAAGTCAGATGTTAGTTTTATACGGTCTAATTGTTTGGATTCGAATAAATTTACTTCTGTTGATTTCTCTTTCACAACGTTGAAATTGATTTCTTCGAGTTTGACATTATCTTTATCCCAATAGGTAGGGTTTTTCTTAAATTTAAAGCTTTGTTCATGCTTCCAATCGCTTAGTGTAAAAGCTCCGTTGTACAAGATTTTGTTATCTTCTAAAGCGTACTTATCACCTTGTGCTTTAAAGAATTCCTCGTTGATTGGTAGAAATGTTGGGAACGCCGTTAAGCTAATAAAATATGGAACAGGGCGCTCTAATTCTACTTCAAACGTATGGTCATCAACTGCTTTTATACCAAGTTGATCGGATGGGAGTTCTTTGCTATTAATTTTTTTAGCGTTTTTAATATCCAGGAATAAAAAAGCATATTCAGAAGCTGTTGCTGGATCGACAGCTCTTTGCCAAGCGAAGACAAAATCTTTCGCTGTTACAGGTGTGCCGTTTGACCATTTTGAATCTCGTAAATGGAATGTGTATTTCGTTTTATCAGCACTTACTTCATGAGATTTCGCAACGCCAGGAACAGGTTTATTACCTTCACCAAGATTGTATAAACCTTCAAATACGTTTCTCATTACTTGACCAGAATCAGTATCTGTAGCACGAGCCGTATCCATTGTTCGAATCTCAGTAGGTGAAGATAAGTTTAAAACTTGCTTACTAGGTGCCTCATCTTTTGCATTTGCTCCGCTCGCTTCGTTTTTATAACTACCGCAACCAGATAATAAAATACTTACTCCTACAACTGATGCAATACCGGGTACAAACTTCTTTTTCATTTGATTTTCCTCCTAAATAGTTAATAAGATTGGATGATGATGAGGGAAATGAAAAACAAAAAATCCCTCTTTTCGTATTGAGAAAGAGGGATTTTTACGTACAAGTTATGCACCCGTATATAAACGAAGTCCCTCATTCTATCTTTCAAGCACAAAGCTTGCAGGAAGTGGCACAGTATTCAAAATGAACCTGCTGCCGAGGTTTCAAAGGGCCAGTCCCTCCACCTCTCTTGATACAATGAGAAAAAATTTTATTAATTTTTGTGTTTCTTTGATAATTCAAAATCTTACACCTTAGATAATGAAGTGTCAATCAAACGGAATATAGTTTAAATTTTCAGTTTTATTAAAAATAAAAAAACCACTGCATATGGCAGTGGTTTCCCTACTAGAAGTTAAAGTTATCTGGATCTGGACCAACGCGATGATTTTCGTTTAAAGCTTGAATTGCTTTCATATCATCCGAGCTTAATTCAAAGTCAAAGATGTTTGCATTTTCAATAATGCGGTGTTCTTTAATAGACTTAGGGATTGTTACAACTTCATTTTGTAGATCCCAACGTAAAATAACTTGTGCAGTCGATTTATTATATTTCGTAGCGATTTCTTGTAATGTTGGGTGATTAAGTAGCTGCCCCTGCATTAATGGTGACCAAGCTTCAAGCTGGATGTTATGTTCTTTACAGAAGGCATGTAATTCTTCTTGTGCTAAACGTGGGTGGTATTCCACTTGGTTAACCATTGGTTTAATTTCTGCAATTTCAAATACGTCTTGCAAATGGTGAATATGGAAATTACTCACACCGATAGCACGAACACGACCATCTTTATAAAGCTGCTCTAAAGCTTTCCATGATTCAGTGTATTTTCCTTTTACAGGCCAATGTACTAAATATAGATCTAAATATTCTAGACCTAATTTTTCTAATGTAGTTTCAAATGCTTGTAGTGTTGACTCGTAACCTTGATCACTATTCCACACTTTTGAAGTGATGAATAACTCTTCACGAGGAATACCAGATTCTTGAATTGCCTGTCCAACGCCTTCTTCGTTTTTATATATCGCAGCAGTATCGATACTACGGTATCCATTTTTTATAGCTGCTTTTACAGAATCAATTACTTCTGTACCATCTTCAACTTTAAAAACACCCAAGCCGAACCAAGGCATTTTCACGCCGTTATGTAATGTTGTATAGTCGTTTAAACTTGTTAAAGTCATATTAATTCCCCCTAGCTTTTTTATTGGTCGCTTCAACTGCTTGTTGAATGACTTCTGAAAAATTATTTTCATATAGAACTTTTAAGCCTTCAGCCGTTGAACCTCCTGGTGTTGTTACTTGTTCGCGGAGCATAGCTGGATCCTGATTTTGCTGGAGCATAGCGGCAGAGCCAGCAATCATTTGAATGACAAGGTGTTTTGCTGTTTCCTCATCAATACCATAGCTTTTCGTTGCTTCAATTAAACCTTCAGCAAAGTGATAGAGAAAAGCGGGTGCACTACCAGTAACTGCGGTAAGTTGGTGAACTTCCTCTTCGGTACAAAACTGTGAGGTACCGATACCTTTTAAAAGAAGTTGTAACGTTTCTTGATGTGTTTCATCTACAGAATGTCCCGTCGTATATAAGGAGATAGACTTTCCAATCCCAGCAGCTGTATTTGGCATAATCCAAGCAACAGGTGTCCCTTGGGGAAGTCTTTCTTCTAGATAAGATGGTCCGATTCCGGCAGCAACTGTCACGACAAATTGATTAGTTAGAAGAGGGGATAGATCCGCTAATAGCTGTTCATGTGCGACAGGCGGCATTGCTAAAACGATTGTATCTACAGATTTAATATGCTGTTTCCAATCTGTTGTAATCGATAGATCATATTGAGTTTGTAATTGCGTTAGTTTTTCTATGTTACTTCGGTTGGAAACAATAATTTCTTCGATGTATTCTTTACTTGTTGTAAGTAGTCCAGCAAATATAGCTTCTGCCATACGACCGGCACCAATAAATAAAATTCGATGTTTATTAGGCATATCCTTTATTCCTTTCTGATGAGAATATGTTATAAAAAACGATAACATTTTTAAGAGAATTTTGTAAAAAGAAACGGCTTATCGTAAGTGGAATAGATGAGTGGGGAGTTTTACAGGAGAAAATTTATAGTAAGTATAAGAGTTATTTCTTATACTGTTGATAGGGAGTTTATTACATATCTGGGGAGAGATAAATATGGTTAGAAGTCCACTTTTTTTACTCATTTCTAGTATTATTTGCATATTAGTTGGGTTCTATATCCGATCAAGTTATATTGAAATTTTCGCATCGGTTATGGGGATTATTAATGTTTGGTTACTTGCAAGGGAAAAGGTATCAAACTTTTTATTTGGGATGATTACAGTTGCGGTATTTCTGTATATTTTCACTACACAAGGCTTATACGCAATGGCAGTATTAGCAGCCTTCCAATTTATATTTAATGTGTACGGTTGGTATTACTGGATTGCGCGTAGTGGGGAGGAGAAGGTAAAACCGACAGTTCGCTTAGATTTGAAAGGATGGATTATTTATATATTTTTTATTTTAGTTGCTTGGATTGGTTGGGGATATTATCAAGTCCGTTATTTAGAATCGACAAGTCCATATTTAGATGCTTTAAACGCTGTATTAGGATTAGTAGCTCAATTTATGCTGAGCCGAAAAATCTTAGAAAATTGGCATTTATGGATTTTGTATAACATAGTTAGCATTGTGATTTATATTTCAACGGGCTTATACGTCATGTTAGTATTAGCTATTATTAATCTATTTTTATGTATCGATGGCTTGCTAGAATGGAAGAAAAACCATAAAGAGCGAGAACGTGTAAATAATTATATTTAGAAAATAATTGTAATCAAAAAACCCCCTGAAGCATATACGTTTCAGGGGGTTTAAATATAGTGTGAATTTATGCTTTTGTCATACCAAGCAATACAGCGCCGCCGATAATTAAAACACTACCTAGGGCAATAAAGATCAATTGACGTTTTGTTTTCTTTTCACCTAAGAAGACAATCGCACCGAATGTTGAGATAACGATTCCAGTTTGAGATAATGGGAAGCTTGTCGCTACTCCGACACGTGGTAATGAAAGAAGTAAGAATAAGTTTCCTGTTCCCCAAAGTAAACCAGATACAGCATTACGAATTGCATATTTGTTAAATGGTTTATGTTTAGACGTCAGTACAACCGCACCAACGAACATACCAACTGCCTGTGGTAAAATAGCAGACCAACCATCGATATTATACCAACGAATAATAATTACATATACAAGATAGCCGAAAGTAGAAACAATTAAAGTAAGAAGTCCCTTTTTCAATTGTCCTGGTGGCTGTGCATTTTCTTTATCATCTAGTGATGTGAATACTACACCAACTACGATTAATAGGATTGCAATCGTTCCCAGAACAATCGTTGTAGTAGTAGTCCACTCACGAAAAGCGATAACTCCAAAGATAGAAGTTGCAACAAGTTGCATACCAGTAGAAATAGTTACAGTAGTTGAAACACCTAGTTTTTCAACTGTTTTTAATTGGTTTACTTGTCCTAAAGCCCAGAATAAACCTGAAATAAAGCCAACAATCAAGACTGTCATTGTTAAAGTTGGTTGAGTAAATACATACATAGTTGTTGCGAAGAATAGAGCACCGATTGTCATACCTACCGTTTGGCTATATGCACCACCGCCCATTTTTACGCTTACTAATAAGATGTTTCCCCATGCGATTGCAGGAAGAAGCGCTAATAAAATGTCCATTACAAGACTCCCTTCGGTTTTCTATACCAATATAATTACATATCGTTCTAACGATCGGTAATGCCCCACTAATAGAGTAGAAGATTACCGATCGCTAAAACAGGATGAAGAATTTACGATATAAATGCGTTTTCATTTCTTCATTTTTTGAAACACTTTCATATAATAACAGGAAATTACCTATTTTAGAAAGTGAATTCAAATAAAATGTATATTTAAATAAGAGAAAAAATTCAGTTATTAATCAAATTATTTTATTTTCCGGGAAATAAAAAGCAACTTTTGTCGAAAGTTGCTTTAAGAAGTAGTAATTCTTCTATTAATGAGTTGAATGCATAGTAAGAATAGAAGGGACATACTAATCGTTATGATTACAAGTGTCCAAGCTAGTTGCATATTACTCGCATCAATAGCCATATAAATCGCCGTTGGAATCGTCTGAGTTTTGCCAGGTATATTTCCTGCAAACATTAAAGTTGCACCAAATTCACCGAGTGCGCGAACAAAGCTTAAAATCATACCGCTAAGTAGTGCGGGGAATGCAAGCGGGAGTGTAACATGTAGAAAAACTTGATATTCACTTGCACCAAGATCGCGCGCGCCATCTTCAATTTGTACATTTGCGATAGAAAATCCTGTTTTTGCTGATTGGTACATGAGCGGAAATGCAACGACTGTAGAAGCAATGATAGCAGCAGTAGATGTAAACATAATGGACTGCTGAAATAATGATTCAATCCACTTTCCAATGGGACTGTTATTTCCAAAAATGATAATTAGAAAAAAGCCGATAACAGTTGGTGGAAGCACCATTGGTAATAAGAAAATAGTTTCTAGTAGTACTTTATATCGCCACGAGGAGCGCGCTAATGCTCGTCCAATAATCGTTCCTAAGATCGTAACGATTATTGTGGCGCACGCAGCTACTCGCAAGGATAGAAAGACAGGTGACAAAATTGCATCAAAGCTCATAGCGATTATGGCAGGATTGTAAATCCATATTTCTTAAAGATAGATTGTGCATCTTTTGATTGTAAATACTCATAGAATGAAGTCGCCTCTTTCTTATGCTTAGATTCCTTTATAACACCTAAAGGATAGTGGATTGGCTCATGAGAATTAACTGCTACCGCTTCTACAATTTTTACCTTGTCTGAAACGAGAGCGTCTGTTTTATATACAATACCAGCATCAACATTACCTGTTTCTACATATGTTAACACTTGGCGAACATCTTTTGTAAATACGATTTTATTTTGAACGTCATTCCAAAGATTTTCATATGTGAGAGAAGCTTTTGCATATTTTCCTGCAGGTACAGATTCGGGTGTACCAAGTGCGATTTTCTTGATTTTCTCATCCTTTAAATCTTGAAGTTTTGTAAGAGCACTATCTTTTGGAACGACTAGAACTAGTTCATTTCCAAGAAGGTTTTTCCCTTCTTTTTCATTAATAAATCCTTTTTTAACAAGAGTTTGGAATTTATCCTCTGCTGCAGAGAAGAATAAATCAGCAGGTGCACCTTGCTCAATTTGTTGTTGAAGTGCACCAGAAGCACCGAAGTTAAAAGAAAGTTGAATAGTTGGTTCTTTCTCTTTATATTGCTTTTCAATTTCTTTTAATGCATCTTGTAAACTTGCAGCAGCTGATATAGTCAGCTCCACTGATTCTCCCTCTTTAGCAGCTGACTTTTCTTCACTTGAACAAGCTACATTAAATATAAGAAGAAAAGAAAGTATAAGTACCCCAATGGATCGTAAAGTAAATTTGTTCATAAAAAATCTCCCTTCGTTTACTAAATTAATTATAACTAATTATAACTAATTATAACTAGTTATAATTGAATATAATTTGAACGATATAGTTGTTTTTAAAAACTAGGAGAAATATTCTTTTCTTTGTTACAATGAAGGAAGAAAGTGAGGAATCGTCTATGGATCATCATTCCTACACAACGGAAGAAGTAGCAAAGCAATTAAAAGTATCAAAATTAACTGTATACGACCTAATTAAAAAAGGAGAACTTCCTTCTTATAGGGTTGGTAGACAAATGCGCATTGATGCAGCTGATTTAGAACAATATATAAAGCAAATGAAAACAGGGAAGGTACAATTTACTCCTGTAAAGAAGGACGAAATTAGTAGTTCGAATACACGCATCATTAGTGGTCAAGAACTAACGTTAGATATGTTGGCAAAGCATATAGAAAATCGATTGCCAAATTCTAATATATTGAGAGCGTATCAAGGTAGTTTAACGAGTTTAGTGAAGATGTACCAAGGAGAAGGAAGCGTCGTTAGTTTACACTTATTTGATGGTGAAACGGGTACATATAATGTTCCTTACGTAAAACGTATTTTGGTTGGACAACCATATATTATGATGAATTTATTAGCAAGAAATGTTGGGTTTTATGTGCAAAAAGGGAACCCACAAAATATAAAAACATGGGCTGATTTAGCTCAGTCATCTATACGATTTGTAAATCGAGAAAAAGGTTCTGGTATTAGGGTGCTAGTGGATGAGCAATTGCGAATTCAAAAATTAAGTAAAGAAGATATTAACGGGTATGGATGGGAAGAATCGAATCACCTTGGCGTTGCCTCGCAAGTCGCGAATGGAAAAGCTGATGTTGGGGTAGGATCAGAAAAGTTTTCCCAAATTGTGAACGTAGACTTTATTCCAATAATGAAAGAACAGTATGATTTAGTACTTCTGAAGAATAAAGAAAATGAGGAACTTATTGAGGTTATAAAAGAGGTTTTGCAATCTGAAGAGTTTCACAATGAATTAAAAGCAATTGGTGGATATGATATAAGCAAAACAGGCCAAATTATATATGAAACAAACTAAAAGGCTGCTTGTCTATAAGACGAGCAGCCTTTTCTATATATAAAGGGATTGGGGGAAACAAAGTGTTAAATAAGACTTTGAGCAAGTGCATAAATGAATGCAGTAAGAAGAGTAGCTCCACTTGCAAGTCCGATAAAGTGAAACTTTAATCAGTGAGGGCGGGGTATCCCTCGCTGATTATTAGCCCTCACCAATCGGGCTTTTACGGGCAGTTGATCCCAAACCTAACTTCTTTGATTTCGCTGAATTTTGAAGTGGGAGTCTTACTGCCCGTTAATGCGGGATAAAGTCTGATTTGTTGAAAGTAATGTTGTTCATTATAATCTCTCCTTATTTGTTTAATGTAGTTGCAACTGCTTTTGCATCGACAAGTGCGGATAGCACCATGCCCATTGTATTGAAAAATTTGTTTGATTTCATTTTGTTCATCATGCGTATCCGCTCCTTTTCGAATTGTTGTTGCCCTGCTTTCTGTCTTAATTATATGAAATATAGCAGCCTGCAACTATCGAATTGGCTTACGTAAGACTTACACTTTTGTAAGAAAAAAAGACATTCGTGTAAGAATGTCCTTCAAAGCATATTGATATGATGGTGCTCTTTAATTGTTTTTAAAAAGCTGCGCATCGAATTGGTCATGTAACTATCTTTACGGCGTATGAAAACAGTTGAAATACTGCCGTATTTCTCCGGAATTGGATGGCAGTGGACTTTACCTGCTGTAGAAAGGTGCTGCACCGCAGACTGGGGGACGAGTGTAATCCCAAGACCGAGCGCTACGCTATTTAATATAGTTTCTAATATGTTAAATTCCATAATTCTTTTTGGTAGCAAACCTTCATCTTTAAGCCATCGTTCAAGCTTGGAACGGTATCCACATCCTTGATTAAAAACGAGTAGGGGCGTCGTAGTAAATTCTTCTATATGAAAAGCTTTATTTTGTGTAACAAGCATTAATTTCTCAGTACTAACATCGTATTGTTCAATTAGTGGATGTTTAATAGGACCTGATATAAAGGCGCCATCTAATTGGTGATCGAGTACTTCTCTAATAAGCTCTTCCGTTAGACCAGCTTGTAATGATAAATCAACATTTGGATAGCTTTTATAGTAAGAAGACAAGATGGTAGGCAATGTACTGACTGTTTCGACTGTACCGATTTTTAATATACCAGATGGTGTTTCACTATCTAAAAACACTTGTTTTAGCTCTTCAACATCTTGCAAAATTTTATGAACGTAAACGAGCATTTTTCTTCCTTCAGCTGTTAAAGTCATGCCTCGCTTATGACGGTAAAAGAGAGGTGTTTTCAGCTCGTTTTCTAATTGTTTAATACGTGCGGTTACATTTGATTGTACATAATTTAATTCCTTTGCTGCGCCGCTTACACTACCGCGGTCGGCAACGCTCTGGAAGATTTGTAAGTCTCGTAATTCCATTTTATGCTCCTCCTTGATGTTAACTATCATTATAAATGATAGTTAACATCATTTTGAATCATTTTACGTGATATATTTTTTCTTTTACAATTCTCTTTGTGCAAATAGAAAGAAGCGGGGGATTGTGGTGAGAAAAGGTCAAATGATAATAGGTGCTTTGGCATGTTTAATTGCAAGTATGTCATGGGGAGCGATGTTTCCGGTTGCTGATCATGCTCTAGAATACATAGATCCATTTTATTTTTCGTTTATTCGTTATGGGGCGGTAGCAATTGTATTGATTGTATTATTGCTAATGAAAGAAGGAAAGAAGGCATTTCGCTTAGAAGGAAGAGGGAAGTTACTCGTCTTTTTTGGAACAATGGCTTTTACC
Organism: Bacillus cereus group sp. MG9; assembly: GCF_040459995.1. NCBI lineage: Bacteria > Bacillati > Bacillota > Bacilli > Caryophanales > Bacillaceae > Bacillus > Bacillus cereus group sp. MG9. The sequence goes on from NZ_JARVHC010000001.1 coordinate 203,792, forward strand.
GTATATAATGTATTAATTTTTCTAGGACAAATGTTAATGGGAAAATCAGGTGTAATGGTAGCTTCTATTATGGAGGCGCTTATGCCAATGATTTCAATTTGTATTTTATGGGGATATAAAAATATAAAGCCGAAGAAATATATGATAACGAGCATGATTATTGCGTTTGTAGGGGCTGTATTTGTTATTACGAAAGGTGATATGAGTTTCTTTTTAACATTGAAAGATAATATGTTTTCACTAGTATTTATATTTGTTGGTGTTGTAGGATGGGTTATTTATACGATGGGTGGTCAAACGTGTAGCGATTGGTCAACATTACGTTATTCTACTTTGACATGTGTATTGGGTACAACTGTCACAGGGATTATAACTGTGGTCATTACAGTGCTTGGATATGTATCTGTTCCAAGTATGGAAACGATTTCTATTGTGAAGTATGATTTGTTATTTATGATGACATTACCAGGTATCGTAGCACTACTTGCTTGGAACTACGGTGTGAAAATCTTATCATCAATTAATGGTATTTTATTTATTAACTTTGTGCCAATTACTACTTTAGTTATTATGATGATACAAGGATATAAAATAACGACATTTGATGTATTAGGAACATTATTTGTTATTGCAGCGCTTATTCGTAATAATGTTTGTCAGAGAAAAGAAGAAAATATAAATAAACAAATTTTGCAAGAAAAGCAATTGCGTCAAGCTGTTTAATAGGCAACTGGAGGATTTTATATGTTAGAAAGTTTATTGTTTTTCTTTGCTGCTGGAGTTGCCTGCGAGCTTGCAGCAATTAATCGAAACGGTCGTAAAAATATAAAACAACAAGCTGAACTGATACAGCTTTTAAAAGACTTGAAGGAAAGAAAAAATTAAAAAGACGACCGGGCATAGACGGTCGTCTTTTCTATTATTATTTATATAAAGGGGAAAGGGGACACAAAGTTATATAAGCGTAGCAGCGTAAATGAAAGCAGTAAGAAGAATCGAGCCGCTAGCTAGTCCTAAAAAATCTAATTTATTAAAAGTCATGTTATTCATTATAAATTCTCCTTACGTGTTTAATATAGAAGCAACAGCTTTTGCATCGATAAGAGCGGAGAATACCATGCACATTGTATTTAAGAAATTGTTCGTTTTCATTTTGTTCATCATATAGATCCGCTCCTTTTCAAATGGTTGTTGTTACTTTCTGACTTAATTGTATAAGATAGTGGAGGGAGCCACTATCGAATTAGCTTACAAGAAAATTACACTTTTGTAAGAATTGAAATTTAACAATAAATACTTATTTTTATTACCAACTCCTAAAACTTAGTGTTATAATCGTTGTAAGAAAATAATTATACTTCGGATATTCAGAAAGGAACGAAACAAATGTATAAACCAATTACATTTTCGTTGAAATATATATTTAAAATGGCTGGGAAGGTAGAAGTACAAGGGAGAGAGAAATTACCGGAAGGTGGCCCTTACGTTGTTGCGTGTACACATACAAGTTTTATGGATGTTTTAATGTTAGCGGCAGGAATGTACCCAACCCAAATTCATTACATGGCAAAAAAAGAATTGTTTGAAGGGAAATTTAAAAATTGGTTTTTTAAAAATGTAAATGCATTCCCTGTAGACCGTGCGAATCCAGGGCCAAGCACATTGAAAATTCCATCACGTTTATTAAAAGAAGGAAAAGTAGTAGGGATTTTCCCGAGTGGGACGAGGTCATCAGAAGACGTTTCACTAAAAGCTGGGGCTGTTACGATTGCAATGCGTTCTAACGTTCCGTTAATACCGGCAGCTTATGTTGGTCCATCAAGTATAAAAGAATTGATAAAAGGAAAAAAAGCGCGATTAGTTTTTGGAGACCCAATTCAAATCGATGCTGAAGAACAAATAGATCGAAAAACGGCTATGAAAATGATGACAGATGAATTAAATGCAAAGTTTGAAGAACTAAAGGAAGTTTTGCAGCCAAATCAAAAATAAGAAAAGACGATCGTGCATAGACGGTCGTCTTTTCTATTATTATTTATATAAAGGGGAAAGGGGACACGAAGTTATAGTGTAGCAGCGTAAATGAAAGCAGTAAGAAGAACCGTGCCGCTAGCTAGTCCTAAAAAATCTAATTTATTAAAAGTGATGTTGTTCATAATGTATTCTCCTTACTTGTTTAATGTAGAAGCAACAGCTTTTGCATCGATAAGAGCGGAAAATACCAAGCTCATTGTATTTAAGAAATTGTTCGTTTTCATTTTGTTCATCATATAGATCCGCTCCTTTTCAAATGGTTGTTGCCCTGTTTCTGACTTAATTATATGAAATGTTGCGGAGAGTCACTATCGAATTAGCTTACAGGAAAATTACACTTTTGTAAGAAAAACGAATGAAAGTGTCATGATGAGAAGATTTGACATATGTTCATGTGATTCATTAAGTTAAAAGTAGAGGTGAGTGTATGGCTAATATTAAAGATATTGCAAAGATGGCTGGGGTTTCAGTTACGACTGTTTCGAGGGTATTAAATGATCATCCATATGTAAGTGAAGAAAAAAGGAAAGTTGTTTTAGAAATAGTTGAGAAATTGAATTACTCGCAAAATGCCAATGCTGTTCATTTATCAAAAGGGAAGACGAATATTGTTGGCGTGATTTTACCTTATATTAATCATCCGTCTTTTGATGCGATGGTGGGTGGAATGATGGAAGTTGCGTTAGCTCACAACTATCGAGTGCTTCTTTGTCAAACGAACTACAATAAAAAAGAAGAAATGAAAAGTTTACATATGTTGAAAACAAAGCAACTAGACGGTCTTATCATTTGTTCTCGTGCCAATGAGTGGGAAACTATAGAGCCTTATGCAGCGTATGGGGCGGTTATTGCTTGTGAGGATAATGATATTGAAAGCATATCGAGTGTATATACAGATCATTTTAATGCCTTTCAATTAGGGATGAGTTACCTTATTGAAAAAGGTTATAAGAAGATTGGATATTGTACGGGAAGAAAGTTAGGGCCAAGTAGTAAGAAACGTTTTGATGCTTATAAACAACAGCTACAATTAATAGATGAAGAAGTGATGGAAGATCGGATTTTCACAGAATGCTTTACGTTAGAAGATGGTGTAAGAGTTGCACATCAATTCAAGGAGATGGAGAATCCTCCTGAAGCATTAATAGTGGCAGGAGATGAAGTTGCTATTGGGATCATGACAGAAGTTGAAAAATTAGGTATTGAAGTTCCTGAGGATTTAGCGATTATTGGTTTTGATAATCAACCGATTTCTCAAGTTTTACAACTGACAACCATTGACCAAAATTTAAAGGGAATAGGTAAGACGGCTTTTGAAATGTTTTATAGGCAAGTAAGTGATGAGAGTTCTAAACAAGAAAAGATGGAAATTCCGTATAAACTTGTGGAACGCTCGACGGTTTAGTATTTATCCGTTATGTGTATAATCACATAACGGATTATTTTTTGAAATGTCTTTGACAGGAAACGCGTTTCATACTTTATAAAAGAGTTACACCGGTCTGTAATAATCCATGGATTCTTTTCAAGTGTTAAAACAATGAATAGAATTTGGAGGAATATGCATGAATGAACTTTTATTAAGTATGAAAAAATATGTAGAGGATGACGAAAAGATTTTAGCGTTTGTCGTAGGGATATTTGAAAAGGATGACTTTACTTTATGTTATCAACATGGGATTTTTGTTGCCACTACTAGACGTCTTCTGTTTTACGGGAAATTTTCGTGCTATCCTGCGATATTTGAAGAGTATTCATATTTGCATATAGATGACATAGATTTCCGTCCATATTTCGAATGTACTTGTAATCGTGAAACCATTAGAGCTAAGTATATTCAGAGTGGGAATGTGGAGCGCTTTGTCCGTACAGTTAGAGCGAATATGAATAATTAATCACCCCTTTGTTTAAACATAATATCTTGGTCTTTGTGAGGGGAAATGCGGAATAAAAACAACTTCTAAACCTCTAGGAGATAGTGATACAATGTCAAATGGGGGGAGGTATGAACTATGGTTAATCAACGTATAAAGGAAATAACACTAATTACAATTGGTTCATTATTATTCGCAATTGGTATTAATTACTTTGCAATTCCAAACCGTTTATCAGAGGGTGGAATTATTGGTGTAACGGTTGTTACGTACTATTTATTTGATTGGTCACCAGGAATTGTGAATTTTGGTTTGAATGCAATTTTATTAGCTGTAGGTTATAAATTTTTTGATAAGAAAACGATGGTTTACACAATTATAGGTATTGTGGAAACCTCTTTGTTTTTATATGTTACAGAACATATCGAATATCAAGTAAATAGTGATACGTTACTAGCAGCTTTATTTGCTGGTGTATTTGTAGGTATCGGATTAGGCTGTATGTTCAAAGCTGGAGGTACATCAGGAGGATCGGCAATTTTAGCTCGACTAGCAAATCAATATTTAGGTTGGAGCGTTGGTAAAGGCGTACTTATTATTGATATCGTTGTAATTGCGGGTTCTGTATTTATAATAGGACAAGAAAAGGCAATGTATACACTTGTAGCTGTATTTGTCGGAGCGAAAGTAATTGATTTCATCGTGGAAGGTATGGATACAAAAACAGCTGTTACAATCATTTCAAATCAACCGGATTTAATACGTGAAACTATTACAAAAAACATGACACGCGGTGTCACTGTATTAGAAGGACGCGGCGGATATACTGGTAAAAATAAAGAAGTTTTATATATCGTTATTAATAAACAAGAGCTTGTTAAGTTAAAGCAAGTTATTAGTAGAGTTGATGAAGATGCCTTCGTTGTCATTCACGATGTGCGTGATGTACTTGGCGGTGGCTTTAAAGCAAGCTAAAAGGTGAACGAGAAAATTCGTTCATCTTTTTTTATCCTGCATTAACGGGCAGTAGAACTCCCACCTCAAAATTCAGCTGGAGCAAAGAAATTAGGTGGGAGATCAACTGCCCGTAAACGCCCGATTGGTGAGGGCCGATAATCAGTGGGGGGATGAACAAAACCCCCACTGATTAAAGTTTCACTTTATTCTTACAAAAATGTAAGGGTAATGTAATGGGATTGAATGGTAGATTAAATTCCTGCTCTTTAGAATGGATGTATAAGTATCCTGTAGAGGAGGAAGATCAGTATTATGAAGAAAAAAATAATTACTACTGTAATAGCTATGGTAGTGATAGTAGTAGTATTACTACCTACGAAACTTGGACCAGTTATTGATAAATATAATCCGCTTTATACGACGAAAGAATACTATACAATTGTGGATGCGATTGGTCAGCGTGTCGGTGATGAATGGTATGAATATGAATTTATTGCATTTGATGAACGTGGAAGAGAACAAAAAATAAAGAAGACTGTTAAGCATATGTTAAAGAGAGATGAAGCATTAAAGGTGTACGCAAAAGGACGCTACGGCGAGGCAATTGAAGAAATTGAAGCTGTAAATATTCCTATTAATGCGAAGAGTAAACTTTTAACGATGAGATAGCGAATTATACCCCCACCTATTTTTTGTCGAAAATAAAAATACTAGGTAGGGGTATTTTAGGTTCGTGAAAAAGCCTTAGTCCATATGGACTAAGGCTTTTCTTATTATATAAAGGGGAAGGGGGTACATTGTAGTAGCATGAGTGAAAGGTATAAGAAGAGTAGGCTACTAGCAATGTAATTTGGTTATGTGAGTGTTCTTCTTATTTGGTTTACTTTCTAACTTTATTGTACGAAATATAGGTAAGGGAAACTATCGAATTACATTACACATAGCTTACAAACATGTAAGCCTTCTGTAATGTAATTCGATGGTTAAAATATAGTAAATTTCATATAGTGTAACTAGAAAGTCTCACTGTATCACTTTCTGTTTGTAATGTTAATGAAGAATGAAAAACCAACTAATTTTTAATAGCCCTCATCTCTATTTAGATGAGGCTCTTTTTCAAACCTTACAACATTGTAAGGTTTACGTAAGTTAATTCGATAGTAAATTTGTCATATTTTTTGCATAATAGATACAAATAGATAAAAAATAATTAGGGATATATTAAGAAGGGAGAAAACTGGGATGCGTAAAGAAGAAGTAGTGAAGTTTCCAATTAAAGATTTCTGTAGCTACTTTACTGTTGCCGTAGTATGTATTGGATTATTTGATATAATAACAAATTTAATTGTTAACTAATATAGATGATAAAACAAGAAGGAAGACCCTTTCTTGTTTTTTTTATGGGGGCATAAAGATGAAATTGATTGATAGTCATATACATGTTGATCAATATGAGAATGAAGAGAAAAGTAGATTATTTATAGATGTGGAAAACAGTAAAGAGATACAAGGGCTTATTGCAGTATCTATGAATTATCAATCATGTCTAGAAACTTTATCTTTAGCAAAGCGATATCCTTTTGTACATCCAGCAATAGGTTTTCATCCGGAGCAGCCGATTCATAAAGAGGAATGTGAGCAAATTTATAAATTAATTGAAGATCATGTAGAGGAAATCGTTGCGATTGGTGAAGTGGGCTTGCCATATTATTTAAGGAAAGAAGATGAAAATATTGCTATTGATCCATACATAGCGGTGTTAAAAAAGTTTGTGGAACTAGCTAGTAAATACGATTTACCAATTATATTGCATGCGGTTTATGAAGATACTGACACTGTATGTGGTTTACTTGAAGAATATAAAGTTTCGCGTGCACACTTTCATTGGTTTAAAGGAAGTGAAGAGACAATGAAACGGATGATGAGGAACGGTTATTATATTTCTATCACACCGGATGTTTTACATAAGGAGAAAATTAGAAAAATAGTTTCGTATTATCCGCTTGAATATATGATGGTAGAAACAGATGGGCCGTGGGAATTTCAGAAGGATACGATGACACATCCTTATATGATAAAAGATGTATTACAAGAAATTAGTATAATAAAAAAAATATCAGTAGAGAAAGTTACTGAGCAAATATATGCGAATACGGTGCGATTTTATAAAGTTAGTGAGTCATAAAAAAATACCAAGCATCTCGCTTGGTGTTTTTTTATGACTCTAATTTTTTCGCACGTCTTAATAATAAAAGAAAGACAATTATAATGAACCCAATTATATGGAAGAACCCATATTGTTTTATATAATCAATTATGTCATTCGCACTTGTTGGTTTTTCAATGTGAATGCCTTCTTTATTAGTAGTAATATGAATATCTTTCATTTTTACTTCATTCATGTCTTTTTGTAAATCAATCCACTCTATGTTTGGAATACTTTCTAGTTCTTTTAATACTTCTTTTAATGGTTCAACGCCCAAGTAAGGATGATAAAATGCACCGATAATTCCATCAGATAGTTTAGTGATAGATAAAGCACGTTCTTTCATTTTTGCTATAGCTTGTGGCTTACCTTCTTCAATAAAGCCAACAGTTTCAGGAATTAATTTCATCCCATGTAAAAATGACGGTGTACTTATATAAGCCGGTGAGTGCATTGATTTCCAAGTTGTATCGTTTAGTTGTATTTGTCCTACATAAGTTGAAAAATATTGTGATAGTATTTCATATCCTTTTTGAGACATTGTATAGTGCGGAGCTTCAAAGGCAACTGGATATAATTTAGCTTCTACAAGCTCTGTAATCCCTTTTTCAATATGATCTTTAATATATTTTTCTTCGAAGGCTTTCCCGTTTTTTACGTATTTATTATAGTCTTCTGTAGACTGAAAATCTTTTTTTGTTTTTGATTTTTCATGGTTTGGTTGGCGAATTGGTTGATCTGTTTTTACATCCCAAAATTCAAAACCTTCGCCAGTTTCACTATCATAAAACTGATGTGTGTAACCATGCATAACGATAGAGCCACCATTATCTTGCATAAAGTGTAAAACATCGATTAATTCAGAGTTATCCTTTAAATGTACTGTTTTTCCTGTGTCTGGATCTTTGTAAACAGGGATAACGGTAATCATATAAGGGAGCTTTTTCTCTTTTAGTAATTCAGCGATTTCTTTTAATTGCTTTACATCTACAGCTGGATGAACGTCTTCAAGACGTAAATAAGCTGAAGTTTTATTTGTTTCAGGTATTTGTCCGAAATAAGAAAATAACATTTCACCGACGTAATGAGACATCCAATCGAAAAGGTTTGGAGTTGCAACATAATAGGATGTTCCTTGCTGAATGATTAACGGATGAGTTCCATCAGCACTCAAGGCGTAAGCAAGAGTTGTTCCTTTTGTTTCAATTTTCTTCATTAAGCGTTCTTCATGTAATTCATTTTTTAACTGGTTAGTCGGATATTCTATAGTGTGAATTCGTATATCGGTTTCTTTCGAGGTAATGAAAGAAAAACGATTAGATAATTGTTCAACATTTTGTCCTAAAATTAATATGGGACCTGAGAAGTTTTCTAGAAATTGTTTTGCTGCAATAGAAAAATCTTCTTTTTTCTCTCCGATATAAACAATATGTGTATAAGAAGATGATTCAGTACTTTCCTTTATTTCCTTTAAGCTTTTTACTGTTATATCTTTTGTAAAGTGCCCTAACTGAGTATTAAGGATTTGTACATTGTTTGTAATTTTGTTGTCTTCTGTACTATACAAAACGAGTACTTTTGATTTTGATGATGTTTGTGCAGAGGTATGTATAGGAATGAGTAGTAAAATGCTGAAAAAGATTAGTAGAGTTCTTTTCATTTATTTATGCTCCTATTCTATATATGGAATTCAATTTACAATTATATACAAGAAATAAGTTATAGTCCATGTAAGTTACATTTTTGCACGTATTTACCATATGTTTTTTCGCAAAATCGGTCTAAAGCATGATGATAATATGTATAGTAATTTGCTATGATTGAAAGGTAAGAGAATGATAGAGTGTTGGTAATTGTAAAAGAAAGGCTGAAAGGGGACAAATTTCAGCGGAGAAAGAGGTAGAGGTAGTGAAGAAATTCTTTGTAGGATTTTTAGTTGTTCTTGGAGTGTATTTATATTTCCAAGGAAAGTCTGAAGGAATGGGTAAGCTAATGAATGAGACAAGCTATGTTGATTCAGAAGAAGCAAAACAGATGAAACAAATCATTATAGAGGAAGCAAAGAAAGTAAACCTTCCGGAATGGATACCTCTTACAATTGCCGAACACGAAAGTAGGTTAAATCCAAGAAGTGTTGGAGATAACGGAACTTCATTCGGATTGTTTCAATTACACCGCGGTGGTGGGCTTGCGCCAGATCATTTAACTGATGAAGAGCTGAAAGATCCACGTACAAATGCGCAAATTGCAATGCCGCATTTAATGAAAGGTTATAAGCGCGGGGTGCAAAAAGGTTTGACTGATTTTGCATTACTGAAATATATAGCGAATACATCTGGATGGCCAGGGAATTTAGGACCAGAGTGGACGGATAACAATATGAAGTATAACATCGGATTAGAGGATGTATACTATCGAAATAAAGGTGTAATCAAAGAGTAGGTTTTCTATACCTACTCTGTTTTTTTGTGAATAATTTTGTCTTCGTGCTTCATGAAATACTGCGCTAGTTGTATTTTCACCTCTTCTAGTTTTGTAGAAACTTGTGGTATTTTATATCCTACATACAACGGTGAAACGACAAACCTAGGAACAACTTTACAAATGATTTTTCCATTTAGATGATAGAAGAATAAGTTATAACTACTACATCCTTTATGGAAATCTGTCAGTATGTAACGTACAGTTTGCTGAATATAATTTGCCATTTCATCTATAAATGCAATATATTCAATGACTATGTTAAATTCAGTAAAGCCAATAATAGGACGCTCTGAAATGTTGAGTTCAATGCGTTCATTTTTTTGAACAATTACCCCTTGGAAATTTGCTTCCTCAATATTTTCAAGATAGTCTACATGTTTCATTCCGATAATTTGCATATGTGCATGATGCAAACTTCCGCCTGAAAATGGACCATGATTTTTGTATAAAATCACAGAAGTGAATTCTTCATTTTCCTGTAAGTTTAACCAATGGAGAATAGAGAAGCGAATTAGTTTTCTCATATGTTCTTCTGTATATGTTGCGATATGGTCTTCGCAATTATCTGTTTCGATTAGCACGGTTTGAAAGGTATCCTGTAATGTAGGGAATTTATTTTTTAACCAAATAATAGAGCCCTCAGTTGCTAAAATATCCGTTAAATTTTCTCTGTCACAAAAAGGACATGCAGCGCTTCTGTTCCGAATGCTTTCTGGTTTTTGTTTACCGATATCGTTTAAAAAATATAGTTGTTGTGTATCCATTTGTATATGCCCCTTTAAAATATATGTAAAAATCCCGCTTAATACATTCGGGAAAAGGAGAAGGAAATCCTTTAAAGGGAATAGGGAAAAATAAAAGACAAGATATCCTCATTGCAATAGGGTACCTTGTCTTTTATTTTTTCTTTAATAGTGTGTATGGATAATATAGAGCATTTTCATTTTGTTTCTTTTTTCTATTTTTTATTGTGTATAAGGCAATTGCTGTACTTGCGATTACAATAATGGCTTTCTTCATATTCATATACCCCTTTTTATTGTTGGTTTAATTCTTGGCTAACTGCTTTCGCATCAACTAAAGCATGTAAGATCATTTTTACCATGTTCATCATAGTTCTTTCCTCCCTTTTATAGTTCGTTTAGTTCTTTTACAACTGCTTGTCCGTTCACTAATACCTCAAAGATTGCTTTTACGATTTCTTTCATCATGATTGTTTCCTCCTTGTTTTTGTCTCTCTTGTTTATATCTTTATTGTATAGGGAGGCATCTTTTCGTACTATCGCTTTCCATTACGTGAACATAACAGTTTTGTAAGATTTGATGTCACTTATTGAAATGTTTAGTCTATCTTCATTATTTTCAGAAAAATGACTATTCAAACATAAATCGGGGAAGTATAATAAAGAAGTAAGTATTAAATTCCGTACGAAAGGAGTGAATGAGATGAAATGTTCTTTAGCTACGCGCGCAAAATTTTTAGATTATATCTATATTTGTCGTGCGATTTTTCATGATGTAGTTGTTAACGGGATACGTATGCCCTTTTTTAACAATTGCATAGTAGCTATTGAACGATAGAAGTCTCTTCACCCATTTTTGATAAACGTGTGAAAAGGGAGCTATTTGGCTTCCTTTTTCTATGACAAAAACCATGGGGAATGTTTCTTTCCCATGGTTTTTTATATTGAAAGGAGTACGGAAAATGACAATTTGTAGTGTAAATAATGTAAAGAAATCTTTTGGTGGAAACATCATATTTGAAAATATATCGCTTGAAATAAAGAATGGAGAACGTATTGGATTAGTTGGTCGTAACGGTAGTGGGAAGACAACTATCTTTCAGCTTTTAACAGGAATTGAGGGTTTGGATGCAGGGGCTATTCATGTGAAGAAAGGTACGCGCATTGGTCATGTAGCACAAATTCCAAAATTTAATAATGAAATGAATGTATATGATGTATTAAGCTCCGCTTTTAAAAAGGAAAAAGAGTTGGAGATAGAAATGCATGATTTAGAAAAAAATATGGCGGAAGAACAGGAATCATCTGCTTTACAAAAATTGATGGAGAGATACGGAGTAATTCAAGAAAGGTACGCGTTTCTCGGTGGTTATGAAATAGAAGCGAATATTATGAAGGTAGCAAATGGTCTACAGGTGACGGAACTATTTCCAAGATCATTTATGGAGTTAAGTGGTGGAGAACAAACAAAAGTAAGCCTTGCGTATATGCTATTGCAGAAACCAGATCTACTTTTGTTAGATGAACCAACAAATCATTTGGACTTATTTGCAGTCGAGTGGTTAGAGCAATTTCTAAAAGAATATACAGGAACAGTTATGGTCATTTCGCATGATCGCTATTTCCTTGATGAAGTTGTAACGAAAATTTTTGATTTAGAAGATGGAGAAATTCACGTATATCATACGAACTATTCACAGTTTGTTGAGGAAAAGGAAGAAAGGCTGCTTCAAGAATTTCAAGCGTATCAAGAACAGCAAAAGAAAATAAAGAAAATGAAAGAAGCAATTAAGCGTCTACGTGAATGGGCAAATCAAGCGAATCCGCCGAATGAAGGATTGCATAAGAGAGCCAGAAATATGGAACGTGCATTAGAGCGCATAGAGAAACTAAAGAGACCCATTTTGGATAGAAAACAGATGGGACTTCAGTTTGAAGGGCAAGAGAGAAGCGGGAAAGATGTTGTTGTAATGAAAGAAGTGAGTAAAGGATTTGATGAACGATCTTTATTCGAGAAAGTAAATTTGCATATTCGTTTTCAGGAGCGCGCAGCTATCGTTGGACGTAATGGTACAGGAAAGACTACGTTATTAAAACTATTACTAAAAGAAATGCAGCAAGATGCTGGAGAAATTCGGATTGGTAGTAGTGTGAAAATCGGTTATTTATCGCAACATGCGTACGGGAATATGAAGAACAATGTATTGGAAGCTTTCAGAGATTGCGTGGCTGTAACAGAGGGAGAAGCAAGACATATATTAGCTCGTTTCTTATTTTATGGTCCAGCTGTTTTTAAGAAAGTAACACAACTTAGCGGTGGAGAAAAAATGAGGTTAAGGCTCGCGCAACTTATGTATCAAGATGTTAACTTTCTTATTTTAGATGAACCGACGAATCATCTTGATATTGAATCAAGGGAAGTTTTAGAGGAGGCCCTTGAACAATATAATGGGACGATTTTAGCTGTTTCACATGATCGTTATTTCTTAAAAAAATTGTTTGAAAAGACATATTGGATTGATGAGCACAAATTATTTGAGTTTGCAGGGAACTATGCATGGGCTCGTCAAAAGTGGGAAGAAAGAATTGAGAAACAAGTAGTAAAACAGAAGCAGCAACAGCAAGGGAATAAAGCGTTAGAAGTAATGCCTATAAAAAAGAAGAAGTCTAGGGATTTAGAGGCAGTTGAAAATGAGTTAATGCATATAGAAGAAGATATATATGCACTCGAATGTAAAATGGAAAATGTAGTTGATGTTGAAATGCTTGAACAATTATATGAAGAAAAAACGAAAAAAGAGTTTTTACGAGCGGAGTTATATAATGAGTTAGAGAATATTGTGGAGTAAAGAAAATAGAATGAAAAAGAGCAAGTTGTTTCCTCATATTTTGGGGGAGGGCTTGCTCTTTTTAGTATAATGAAAGTAGAAAAATTGGTATAATTTTCTTGCTGCTGTGATAATAGAATGAACTTTAGGTCACTAAAACGTGGGGAGAATTTTATGTTAGGATATGCGCGGATTGCTACAATCGTCATGATTTGCTTAGTTTACGCAAATCATGTTTCACGTGAAACAGAAAATTTACAAATTTTTGTCGGTATTGCACTTTTTATTTATATTGTGAATCATATTTTGCTTGTAAAAGCAAAAGGGAGTAGGAAACTTGTTTTTTATACCTTGCTCACAAACGGTATTGTCACAGCGTTATTAGGTTTTTTATTTCCCGAGACATGTTTGTATTTAATTATATTTGGAATTGATGCGGTAGGATTATTTATTCATGATTGGCGTAAAAGGATGACTTATTTTTTTATCGCTTTTTTCTTTCTTTGTTGGTTTATAAATATACTACATACGTATCAACATACAGAGAGTCTGGAATTGGAGAGTAATGCAATTAACTTTATGTTTATCATTTTCAGTGCTTTAGCTGGAAACTTAATAAAAAAACTTACAGCTGCGCGAAAAATGGTAGATGAGCAATATGGGGAATTAGCATTATCTCATACAGCTTTAAAAGAAGCACATGAGCAATTACGTCTATATGCAAAAGAGGTAGAAGAATTGACAGCTGTTCGGGAGCGAAATGATATTGCCCGAGAAATTCATGATACTGTTGGTCATAATATGACAGCATTACTTGTTCAGTTACAACTGGCGGAGGTTTTATGGAAACAAAAATCGGACGCTACAGAAGAGGTTTTACATACATGCCATGGGTTAGCTAGAAAATCACTTCAAGAAGTGAGAGCTTCTGTGCATGCCTTAAAAGAGGAAAGTAAACTAGGGAACATAATAGAGAATATGCGTGAAATGTTACATGGATATTCTAAAGTGACGAAAGTACAAGTATCTTTTCAATTACAAGGAGATCCGGTTTTGATTCCGTTGTCACTACAGCCTACGTTGCTTCGGATTATGCAAGAGTCTTTAACGAATGCAAAACGTCACGGAAAAGCTAGTTTATGTGAAGTAAGTTTAGTTTGTTCAGTGGAACAAGTTAAGTTATGTATTTTGGATAATGGTATGGGAGTAAATGAAGTAAGCCCTGGATTTGGCTTACTTAATATGAAAGAACGTGTAGAGGAGCATGGTGGAATCATTCAATTTGAAAGTGAAATAGAAAAAGGTTTTCGCCTAAAAATCGAATTTCCACTCCGAGAAAAAACATGGGTAATAGGGGGAGCGTTATGATTCGAATTATGATTGTTGATGATCAATCACTGATTCGTGATGGATTGGCAATGATATTAAATTTACGTCCGGAACTGGAAGTGGTAGGGACGGCTAGTGATGGGGATGAAGTCGTACAAAAGGTGAAACAATTACAGCCTGAAATTATTTTGATGGATATTCGGATGCCTCGTATGAATGGTGTTGAAGGAACTCGTTTAGTTAGAGAAAAGTTTCCTTATATAAAGGTTCTTATGTTAACAACTTTTAGTGATAGTGAGCTTATTTTTGAGGCATTAGAGCAAGGAGCGAGTGGTTATTTATTGAAGGATATGGAGACAGATGCAATCGCGCAAGCAATTTTAACGGTGCATAGTGGCGGGGTTGTGCTTCCTCAGGATATAACAGCGCAAATTATAGAGGAATTAAAAAAGACGAAAGTGGCAGTAGAGTGTAACCCACCAGAACAACTAAAACAATTAACTGAGCGAGAAGTAGATGTTTTAAGAGCAATTGGACTGGGGTTAAATAATAAAGAGATTGCCGAAAAGCTATTTATTACAGAGGGAACTGTTAAGAATCACGTTTCTAATTTGATTAGTAAGCTAGAACTGAGAGATCGAACGCAAGCAGCGATATACGCAGTAAGGTATGGCGTCACGATGTACACATGACTTTTGGCATATATAAGTGTGAAAAAGCAGCGGAATTTGCTGCTTTTTTATTTTGTATTTCTATCTTAAGGGTGATGGAGAGAAGAAGAAATTTTTCTACAATGAAAGTGTAGATGAATACAAAGGGGCTGAATCAATATGTTAGTCATAGATCATATTACGAAATCATTTGGCAAGAAGGAAATCGTAAAGAATGTTTCTTTTGAAGTGAAAAAAGGTGAAACATTTGGATTGCTTGGACCAAACGGAGCGGGGAAATCAACGACGATATCAATGATTTGCGGGTTAATTCCATACGATAGTGGTGATATAAAAGTTGGTGGGAAATCTGTAAAAGAGTATCCATTAGAAGCGAAAAAGAAAATCGGTATTGTCCCGCAAGACATTGCGCTGTATCCGACACTTTCAGCAAAGGAAAATTTAATCTTCTGGGGAAAGATGTACGGTTTAAATGGAAAAGTTGCAAAAGAGCGGGCAGAGGAAGTGTTAGCTTACGTCGGTTTACAGGACCGGGGGAAGGATAAAATTGAAACATTTTCAGGTGGAATGAAAAGGCGTATTAATATTGGTGCAGCACTTATGCACGAACCAGAGTTATTAATTATGGATGAACCGACAGTCGGGATTGATCCGCAATCGAGAAATCATATTTTAGAGACTGTTAAAAAGTTAAATGAAAAAGGTATGACGGTCATTTATACGAGTCATTACATGGAAGAAGTTGAGTATTTATGTGAGCGAATTGCCATCGTTGATCATGGAAAGGTAATTGCACTAGGAACGAAAAGAGAGCTATGTAATCGTCTAACAGATGGGTTTATGGTGAAATTGCAATTAAATCGCTACAGTACGGAACTGCTACAAAAGTTGAAGGCACTACCTGTTGTTGAGCGGATTATTTTTGACGAAGATAGTAGCACGATTGATATTGGACTAAATGGTGGCGAGGCAATTGGCATAGTTGTTTCAGAAGTTGTTGAAAACAAAGCTCAAATTTTAAAACTGGAAGTAAAAGAACCGAATTTAGAGGCACTTTTTTTACAATTAACAGGACGTTCACTTCGTGATTAAGGGGGTTAGTACGAGATGAGAAGTTTCATTATTGCATGGAAAGATTTAAAAATCCGTTTAATTGATCGGCGCGGATTTATGATGATGTTAATTATGCCACTTGTATTAACGGCTATTTTAGGTTCAGCATTAAGTAATGTATTTGAGAGTGGTGGACTACCGAAAACAGTAATTGGCTATTATCAAGAGGGAACGGATGAGTTTGCAGATGTCTTTCAAAAAGATGTATTGCAATCTAAAGAAATAAAAGATGATGTGAAAGTAAAGGTAGTTAACTCTCGGGAAGAGCTTGAAGATATGTTAAAGGAAAAGAAAATAGATGTAGGAATTGTCATCCCAAATAAATGGAGCGAACAAGTACAAGATGGAAAATTAAAAGAACCAAAGGTGCTTATAGACCCATCAAAAGATATACAAGCAAAAATTGCTGAGTCAATGATCCGCTCTTTTTCAGAACGTGTTCAAACAGTCGCAGTATCTACTAAAAGTGTTGTAACAGAATTAGCAAAATCTCAGCAGAGTGATGTAGCACAAGTTGCAAAAGAGGTAAGTGGAAGTCTACAGACGATAGCAACTGCAAGTGTGGGTAACATCCAAAAAGGAACGGTAGGCAAAAAAACAGTTGCAGCGATGCAATATTATGCAGCAGCAATGTTAGTCATGTTTTTACTATATAACATAACAGTAGGTGCAAAGTCAGTTGTAACAGAGCAACGAACTGAAACGTTGGCGCGTTTGTTCAGTACACCGACGAGCTCATTTTCAATTTTATTCGGGAAGTTTTTAGGTACATTACTATTTGCCTGTATACAATTTGGAATATTTATAGTTGCTACACGCTTTATGTTTCATGTGGAATGGGGCGAAGATGTGTCTCAAATAGTAGTGTTGGGAATTTCTTATGCAATTTGTGTTTCTGGTTTATCTATGTTAATCGCCGCTTTTATTCGTGAGGAAAAAACGGCAGATTTAATGGGGGGAATCGGTATTCAAATACTAGCTATATTAGGAGGATCAATGTTACCGATTTACGTATTTCCCGATACACTTCAAACAGTTGCAAATATTGCTCCGAATAAATGGGCACTTACGAGCTTTTTAAATATTATGTCGGGAACATCTTGGGATGTGCTATTCCCTGTCATTTTAAGTTTATGTAGTGCAGGAATTATCTCCGTTATGATTGGAACGTTACGTTTACGTACGAGATAGGAGGGGAAATGATGAAGAAAGTTTGGGCGCTTTGTTGGCTAGAATTAAAACAAATTTTAATTAAGCCACAAAGTTATATACTCATGTTTGGAATGCCTATTATTTTTACACTCATTTTCGGTGGACTTTTAGGCGGAAGTGGGAATGAGAAAGTAAATATTAGTTTAGTAGATAAAGATGGTTCTGTATTATCTGGCAAGTATTATGAGGAAATAAAGAAAAGTGATTTAATTTCTATAGAAAAGGTAACGTATAGGGAAGGGACACAGAGGATCGAAGATAAGAAATCATCTGGTATAATCATCATTCCGAAAGATTTTCAAAAGAGTATGCAAGATGGAAAAGTAGAAAATATTCAATTTCAAGCCAGTGCTGATTTTACGGGTGGAACTTCTGTAGAGCAAGTATTAGCAAGTGCATTAAAAAAGATGGAGATAGAAGTTAGTGCAGCAAGAGATTTTGAGAAGAAAAGTAACACTTCGTGGGAAACGATGTATGAAACAATTTATACAAAAATAGATCCTGTTTCGATTCAAAAAGAATTGATTTTACACGATGATCAAAAGTTAAATAACGTTACAGGTCGAGCGGCAGGCTTTTCAATTCTATTCGTCATGATTGTCATGTTAAGTGCGACGGGAACTATTTTGAAAGCTAGACAACTTGGGGTTTGGTCTCGTTTATTAGGGGCACCAGTTTCAAAAGTTCAAATACTAGCAGGATATATCCTTTCCTTCTTTTTAATAGGGTGGATTCAATTTGGTGTTTTAATGATATTAACGCATTCATTATTTGATGTGCAGTGGGGAAATTTATTAGGGGTTATTACACTCGTTTCAGTATTGCTATTAACGGTTATTGGTCTAGCTTTATTATTGGCAAGTATCGTGAAAACAACAGAACAGCAGTCCGCACTAGGGAATATCGTTGTAATTTCAACGTGTATGATTGGTGGTCTTTATTGGCCAATTGAAATTGAGCCTTCATGGATGCAAACGGCGGCAAATTTTGTTCCGCAAACGTGGGCGATGCGTGGCTTTACTGAGTTAATTGTAAGGGGAGGTACATTAGCAGATATAGGAGGATATATTGGTATACTCATTTTATTTGCAGGAGTATTTTTCGTAATTGGTTTAACAAGAATACGTTATGACTGAAAAAAGAAAGCAGAGTTACAGCTTTACGCGCTGAACTCTGCTTTCTTTTTGTGTGGTATCTTCCCTTGTTGAAATTATAATAGCGATCCCGAGCATAATAAAAAAAGCTAAAAAGAGGACGAACTTTGGGAAGAAAGGGAATAGTAATAACGCCCCGACTATTATGATTGTTAATAATACATAGTGCAGGACATATTGGAATAGGTTGTCCATATTTTCGCCCCCTTCTTGGTAGTTAATTGTTATTATTCTATGCGGGACTATTAGGTAATAGAAGGTGTTTTTAATTTTTTGAAAGACATCAATTAGCAAGGATTGACATAACTAGTGAAAAGGAATAATCTTGAAATTAATTCATACTATTTTTATAGGTAAAGTAAAGATAGTTACAGAATTGGCGTTATGTTACCACTTAATAAAAAAACAGGAAAGTAAGGGTGAGAATTATGCGAAAGGTTTTTAAAGGGTTACTTGTTACGTTTCTTAGTACATCGGTTTTATTAGCAGGATGTGCTCAAGAAGAGACAAGTACAAATGAAGCAACAAAGATGCCGAAAGTAAAAGATGAGTTTATTAAAGCGAGTGACAAAGCAAAAAGTCCAGCAAAGGCAAAAGAAAGAAAAGATACCTTTGTAGTGGGAATGCCGAGCCCTGGCGGGATATTCCTTCCGCATTTTATGGAAAATGGGTGGGATGGTAATATAACACAAGCTATCTTTGCTCCTCTCGTTGGATTGGATAAGGAGGGGAAACCAATTCCAATTCTAGCGAAGAAATGGGATATTTCGGAGGATCAGCTTACATATACGTTTCATTTGAAAGATGATTTAAAGTTTAGTGATAGTTCACCGTTAACAGCGGATGACATAGCATTTACATTAACTTTACTACATGATCCAACTTATAGTGGTGCAACGGACATAAGCCAAACCGCAATAAAGGGTGGGCAAGCATATAAAGAAGGAAAGGCTACATCTATTGAGGGGATTCAAGTCATCGATCCGAAAACAATTACGATTACAACTGAAAAGGTAAATGCCCAAACATTATCGTTAATTGGTGGAGAAGTTATATCAAAAGCTTATTACGGTAAAGAATATAAGCAAGGGAATTTAGAGTATTTAAAAGAGTTATATGGAAAACCGATGGGAGCAGGAGCTTATAAACTAGATAAATATATTCCAGGTCAAGAAGTTCGTTTTGTAGCAAATGAAAATTATTTTGAAGGTAAACCGAAGATTGAGCACTTTATTTATAAAATTACAAAAGGTGATACGAAGCTACAACAATTTCAAGCGGGCGAAGTAGATTATGATGGCTTCACGACAAATGCGGAGACGATTGAACAATTAAAAGAGTTAGGCTTTGCTAATGTTAATGTGTATACGGGAAGTTCATACGGTTACATTAAAATGAATTATAAGAAGTCATACTTTAAAGATAAACGTGTACGCCAAGCGTTTATTTATGGATTAGAGCGTCAAAAGGTCATTGATACATATTTCCAAGGATACGCTTCACTCGTTAATGTACCAATTACACCAGTTTCGTGGGCGTATACAGAAGAAGGAATCAATAAATACGAATATAATTTAGAAAAGGCGAAGAAATTGCTCGATGAAGCTGGGTGGAAAGCTGGATCAGATGGTATTCGTGAAAAAGATGGCCAAAAATTGAAGGTAAGTTATTTTGCTTCTTCTGCAAGTAAAATCAATGATGTGATGATCCCCGTTATGAAGGAGGATTATAAAAAGATTGGGGTAGATTTCAATCCTGAATACATGGACTTTAATACGATGATTTCCAAGGTAATTAAAGGAGATTATGATTTAGCGATGGTCTCCACACCGATGATTGATGATCCGAGCGGAACAATTGAGGAGTTTGTTTCGACAAGTAAGCGTAATTATGATGGATATCATAATCCGAAAGTAGATGAATTAGCTAAGCAGGCATTAGAAACATTGGATATTGAAAAACGAAAAGAAATCTATAAAAAACTATATCAAGAGTTAAGTGAAGATCCACCTGTTATTTTCTTAAACAATAGTAAAGTCGTGTCTGCACATAATGCACGAATTCAAGGATTACAAGAAGATAATTATAATGGTATTTTGTTAAGTTTACCTAAATTGAATATTGCTCAATAATTTTTGGGGAATTATCGAAATATTTATATAGAAATAATTGACAAAATATACTGAAAGATATAAGCTAATAACCATAAAGTCTACCGGAAAGGTCGGAATAAGATTGTTACCCCTCAAAAACAACTATTTTTTTATAACCAAAACCGACTTTTCCGATTGGCTATAAAATGTTGCTGTGGGAGGCATACATTAGGCAAGCAGTTCATAAGGTGTAATTATTAAAAAAAAGTTAGGGTGGGGACAATGAAGAAAAAGACAAAAAAATGGGCTGGTGTATTTTCGGTATTACTGAGTAGTTCGCTTGTGTTATCTGCTTGTGGGGGACAGGAGGATACGGCTTCTACAGAACCAGTAAAACAGCAAGATTTAAAAAATATAAAAGTTGAAAATATTGCTGCGACAGATAAGACGAAAGTACCAGATAAAGCGAAGAATAGAAAAGATACGTTAGTAGTTGGCATTAGTAAACCAGGCGGCGTATTTTTACCATATTTCCAACAAAATGGTTGGGATGGAAACGTCACTTCAGTTATTTTTGCATCCCTTGTATCTACAGATAAACAAGGAAAACCAACTCCAGAATTAGCTGAGAAGTGGGATATTTCCTCTGATCAGTTAACATATACATTCCATTTACGTAAAGATTTGAAATTTAGCGATGGTTCACCATTAACAGCAGATGATGTAGCGTTCACATTGACGCTTTTACATGATAAGGCATATGAGGGTGACAAAGACATTTCTCAATATGCTGTTAAAGGTGGTAAAGAATATAAAGAAGGAAAAGCAACTTCTATTGAAGGAATTCAAGTTGTTGATCCACAGACAATTAAAATTACAACTGAAAAAGTTAATTCACAGGCACTAACAGCCTTAGGTGGAGAGGTATTATCAAAAGCTTATTATGGAAAAGATTACAAACAAAATACAAGCTTAGATTACTTAAAAGCGTTATATGAAAAACCGATAGCTGCGGGTCCATATAAATTTGAAAAGTATATCCCAGGGCAAGAAGTGCGATTTGTAGCAAATGAAAATTATTATGCGGGTAAACCAAAAATTCCAAACTTCATTTATAAAATTACTTCTGGTGATACGAAGCTTCAATTATTCCAAACAGGTGAGGTTGACTACACTGGCCTAGGTACTGGTGACGAAGTTCTTGAACAGGCTAAGGCTTTAGAATTTGCAAATATCCAAATCGAAACAGCAGCGTCATTTAGCTATATTTATATGAATAATAATAAGCGGTACTTAAAGGATAAAAAGGTTCGTCAAGCACTTATTTACGGATTAGATCGTAAAAAATATGTTGATACAGCATTGAAAGGATACGGTACGGTAGCTAATGTACCAATTCATCCAACTTCTTGGGCTTATACGGAAGAAGGAGTTAATAAATATGAATACGACAAAGAAAAAGCGAAAAAATTATTAGATGAAGCAGGATGGAAAGTTGGTTCGGATGGAATTCGTGAAAAAGATGGTCAAAAATTAAAGCTTTCTTATTTCGGCCCAAGTTCGGCTAAAGATAGCGATTTATTAATTCCGATTGCAAAAGAGAATTATAAAGAAATAGGTGTAGAATTTAACCCTGAATTTATGGACTTTAATACTATGCTTTCGAAGGTAAATAAAGGTGATTATGATTTAGCGTCTGTTTCGACACCAATTACAAGTGATCCGAGTGAAACAGCTGGTGAATATTTGTCGGGTGTCAATGAGAAGAGTCTTGGTTATAAAAATGCAAAAGTAGATGAGTTAATTCAAAAAGGTATTGAAACGGTAGATATTGAAAAACGTAAACCAATCTATAAAGAACTGTATAAAGAATTAAGTGAGGATCCACCAGTAATTCTATTAAACTATCGTAGAACAATTACTGGTTATAACGGGAATATAAAAGGAATTGACCCTGAAAAATACAATAGTATTAGTGCAAACTTACCAGCTCTATCTATCGAAAAATAACGAGAAGAATGTATAAGTAGAAGACATTTTTTCATTCGGCAAGTAGTGTGCCGCTTTGAAAAAATGTTCTTCTATTTTAAGCATAAGATTGGAGAGAAAAAGGGTGAAAACATATATCATTCGTAGGCTGTTACAAATGATTCCTACACTGTTGGGGACATCGATTATTATCTTCTTCCTGTTCGCACTTCTTCCAGGAGATTATATTGATTCAAACCCGAAGATTACACCGGAAAGAGCAGCTGAACTTAGGGAATTGTATGGATTGAATAAACCAATTGTTGAGCGATATTTTCACTGGCTAGGTAATGCATTGCAGGGGGACTTTGGTTTTTCTCTTCAATATCAAGAATCTGTAACGTCATTATTAAATAAATTTATATGGAATTCGTTTATTGTTGCGATTATTGCATTGTTCTTTATTTGGCTAATTGCACTTATTATCGGTGTATTTTCAGCGACAAAGCAACATTCTTTATTCGATAAGCTTGTAACAATTGGTGTATTTGCAGCGATGTCATTTCCTTCATTCTTTATCGGTTTGTTTTTAATTAAAGTGTTTGCGGTTGACTTTAAGCTGTTACCGATAGGCGGGATGATTGATGTTGGGAGTAATTCAACTGGGCTTGCTTACGGAATAGAAGTTGCAAAGCATATGGTTTTACCCGTATTTATTTTAACTCTTCTTGGAGTTGGCTCATTAACTCGTTATTTTAGAACGAGTATGTTAGAGGTTGTACGGCAAGATTACATTCGAACGGCTAGAGCAAAAGGTTTAAAGGAGAAGACCGTTATTTATAAACATGCATTAAAAAATGCAATTTTGCCGGCTATTACATTGCTTGCATTTGAATTACCAGGGTTGTTTTCAGGGGCAATTATTATAGAACAAATTTTCAACTGGCCAGGTATCGGTAATATTCAATTAGAAGCATTAAATTTTCGTGATTATACGGTATTAATGGCATTTACGATGTTTCTTTCGTGTTTGACAATTGTTTCAAACTTTTTAGCGGATATTGTATATGCAGTTGTTGATCCACGTATTCGGTTGAAGTAAGGGGGGAAAGAGATGGAAACTGTTACAGCAACTACGGAAAAAAAAGAAAAAAAGAAAAGAAGGAATGAATCATCGCCGTGGAGGCAAGCTTTTAAAAGGATAAAGAAAAATAAAATGGCACTTATAGGATTTTACGCATTAGTTTTTATGTTTTTATTTTGTTTTATTGGTCCATTCTTTTCACCGTATGCATCAGGAAAAATACAAGTTACGCTAATTAACAAACCACCTAGTTTTTCTCATTGGCTTGGCACAGATCAATTAGGAAGAGACATTTTAACGAGGCTTATGCAAGCAGGACGGATCTCATTAACAATTGGCTTAGCCTCAATGGTGTTATCCGTTATACTAGGAGCTTTATTAGGAGCGATTGCAGGTTTTTACCGTGGTATCGTCGATAATATTATAATGCGTCTTGCGGATATTTTAATGTCGATGCCAGGATTACCGTTACTTATTATAATGGGAGCTATTTTATCAGAATGGAAAGTACCATCTGATTATCGTCTTTATGTCATTATGATCATTTTAAGTCTAGTAGGTTGGCCAGGACTTGCACGCCTCGTACGAGGTCAAATTTTATCGCTGCGAGAACAATCGTTTATGCAAGCTGCTGATGTACTCGGGATAAACGATTACCGGAAAATTGTATATCATTTAATCCCAAATGTTCTGCCGATATTAATTGTTGTATCCACATTAGGTGTTGCAGGTTCTATTTTAGGAGAGTCTGCACTAAGTTACCTAGGACTTGGCGTTGTCCCGCCTACACCATCGTGGGGAAATATGATTAGTGCAGCAAACTCATTAATCGATTTCCAAAAGCGTCCGTGGTTATGGATCCCGCCTGGTTTTGCAATCTTTATAACAGTTGTATCAATTAATATACTTGGCGATGCACTTCGTGATGCATTAGATCCAAAGATGAAGCGGTAGGTGAGAAAGCATGAGTAGAGCGGTAGTAGAGCTAAAGGATTTACAAACACACTTTCAGACGGAAGAAGGTACAGTAAAGGCTGTCAATCATGTTAGCTTTTCAGTTCGAGAAGGTGAAACAGTTTGTGTAGTGGGCGAATCAGGTTGCGGGAAAAGTGTAACGGCTTTATCTATTATGGGACTTATTGCTGAATCTGGCGGCATCGTTGGTGGTGATATTCTT
This sequence comes from Bacillus cereus group sp. MG9, assembly GCF_040459995.1. Taxonomy (NCBI): domain Bacteria; kingdom Bacillati; phylum Bacillota; class Bacilli; order Caryophanales; family Bacillaceae; genus Bacillus; species Bacillus cereus group sp. MG9. Next base: position 228,719 of record NZ_JARVHC010000001.1, read on the forward strand.
TATGAAGGAAAAAGTCTTTTAGGAATGAAAGAGAAAGAACTTCGTAGTTTAAGAGGAAATGATATCGCCATGATTTTCCAGGAACCGATGACATCGCTTAATCCGGTCTTTACTGTTGGAGAGCAAATTGTTGAGACGTTAAGAGAGCATGAACTACTTAGCAAAAACGAAGCATACAAAAAAGCAATTGAATTAATTCGTAAAGTTGGTATTGCTCGTGCTGATGAAATTGTCCATTCTTATCCGCACGAATTAAGCGGTGGCATGTTACAACGTATTATGATTGCTATTGCACTTAGTTGTAATCCAAAGTTATTAATTGCAGATGAACCGACAACAGCTCTGGACGTTACGATTCAAGCGCAAATATTAGATTTACTAAGGCAAGTAAAAGAGGAATTTAAAACATCGATTTTATTAATTACACATGATCTAGGTGTTGTAGCAGAAATGGCCGATTATGTTGTCGTTATGTATGGTGGAAAAGTTATTGAAGAGGCACCGGTACTAGAGATATTTCAAAATCCGAAACATCCATATACGCAAGGGTTGCTAAAATCAAAACCAGTAATGGGGAAACGAACAGATAAACTTTATTCTATTCCAGGGCAAGTTCCAAATTTAGTTGGCTTAGATGAGTTTTGCTACTTTAGTGGTCGCTGTGAACATTGCATGGAAATATGCAAAAATGAAGCGCCAAATCTTAATGTGCATGACGAGGATCATAAAGTAGCTTGTTGGTTATATGAGGAGCGTGCTGGGCAATGAGTGAACCATTATTAGAAGTGAAGAACTTAAAAACGTATTTTCCGATTAAGGGCGGCGTATTTAGTAGAACGATTGGACATGTGAAAGCGGTAGATGGGGTAAGCTTTACAATTGATAAAGGAGAAGTGTTTGGCCTTGTAGGAGAGTCTGGAAGTGGGAAAACGACGATAGGAAAAACAATTCTCCGTCTCGTTCAAAAAACAGAAGGCGAAGTGAAATTTAAAGGTCAAGATGTTCATGCTTTATCAAAAGAAGAGCTGAGAAAGCATCGTCCTAATATGCAGCTCGTCTTTCAAGATCCATTTAGCTCATTAAATCCAAGAATGAGAATTGGAGAAGCGCTTGGTGAGCCAATGTTGGCTCACGGACTAGCGACGAAAGAAAATGTCCGTGCAAAGGTGATAGAAGTATTGGAGTTATGTGGTTTAGCGCCGTATCATATTGACCGGTACCCTCATGAGTTTTCCGGTGGGCAACGTCAACGTATCGTTATTGCAAGGGCGATGGTATTAGATCCAGAATTTATTGTAGCTGATGAGCCTGTTGCGGCATTAGATGTATCTATTCAAGCGCAAATCATTAATTTGTTTAGTGAATTACAGGAGAAAAAGGGATTATCCTATTTATTTATTTCACATGATTTAAGTGTTGTGGAGCACTTATGTACGAAAATTGGAATTATGTATTTAGGAACTATTGTGGAAACAGCACCACGTGATGAGTTATTTGCGAATCCGCTTCATCCATATACAAAAGCATTGTTATCAGCAGTGCCAATACCGGATCCAACGGTTAAGCGAGAACGGATTATTCTAGAAGGGGATATTCCAAGTCCTGCAAATCCACCATCAGGTTGCCGTTTTCATACACGTTGCCCCGTTGCTACAGATATTTGTAAAACGAATGTACCAGAATTCCGTAATGTGGGTGAAGATCATTTTGTTGCTTGTCATCATGTGTAAAAGAAAAGGACTCTTTCAAAATGTGAAAGAGTCCTTTTTTTACCCCGCATTAACGGGCAGTAAGACTCCCACCTAAAAATTCGACACATGCGGGGAAGTTAGGTGGGAGATTAACTGCCCGTAAAAGCCCGATTGGTTCAACTAATAATCAGAGGAACCCCGCCTCTGATTAAAGTTGAACTTTATTTACTAGATGAAGTTTGTTTCAATACAAATTGCTCGATTGCATGAGCAACACCATGTTCATTGTTTGTTAATGTTACAACGTCACATAGTTTTTTGACATCTTCTTCGGCATTTCCCATTGCAACTGATAAGCCAGCTACTTGTAACATTGGCACATCATTAAAGTTATCGCCGATTGCAACAGTATCTTCAATTGGTATATTGAAATAAGCTGCCATTTCTTGCAAACCATTGCCTTTATGGCCATGCTTATCCATAATTTCTACATTAGTAGGAGCTGATGCCGTAACTGAAATGTCCGTATCTTCTTGTAAAGTTTGTAATAGCTGTGAACGATGAGCAGCATTAAATGTTAAAATGAAGAATTTAGATATTTCTAATTCTGGATTATTTACGACATCTTCGATTTTTTGGAAATCAGTAATTAAGTTTGATTTCTTTTGTTTTTCTGTAATTCTTTCAAGTTCCTCAAGTGTAACATCTAGTGTATGCTTGTTTTCTTCGAATGCCTGCATAACTTGATCTTGCCATGTATAAGGAGAGTAAACCCCTTTATTTGTGTACAACTTATATGGAAAACCTTCAGATTCTAGTAATTTTGCAAGCTTGTATACTTTATCATTTTGTAAACAACGCGAGTTAATTACTTTTCCGTCCACATAAACAATTGCCCCATTGCTTGCTCCAACTGGAAGAGATAGTTTATATTCTTCCAATAATTTCAAAGCATCCTCTTTCGCGCGGCCAGAACAAATCATTACAATATGACCAGCCTCTTTTGCGGTTTGGATAGCTTGTAAGTTCTCTTTGGAGATTTCAAGATTAGATGATAGTAGTGTACCATCCATATCTAGTGCGATTAATTTCAAAATGACCACCTCTTTGTTTCCATTATACATAGTTATATAGAGGAAACATATAAACTTATCTTGGAAAGATAGTATTTTATCCCGCATTAATTTCTAGTAAAAGTGCGATTGGTGAGGGGAATAATTAGTAGGGAATGGAACTCTCGTTGATTAAAGTTTCACTTTGGTTTTTAACAAAATAGAGATGAATAATATTATATTTCGCTTTATGACCTTAATGTTACACTAGTGTTACAAATATGATTGTAGTAGAAAACGCATTAAAACAAGGTTTTTGAGTGTTAATTTAAAAAAACGTAAAAAAAGTGTAATAAAATTTACGTAATTATATTGCAACGTAATAATAGTTATGTTACATTAGTGTTACAAACGTTACGTAATTAATTTCAATGTAACGTTAACATGAAAACTATGAACTAATCATTTCTTAGTAATTACATATAGATAACTTATAAAAAAGGAGAATGAATGATATGAACAACGAGCAAGTATTAAACGTAACAAAAGGTGACTTCTTAGGATCAGCAAGCGGAGCAGTAGTATTAACAGCATTAATCGTATTTCTATCAAGCGTATTAGTATAATAGAAGTTTTGTAACAAAAATAAGAGAAGGGAGAATGAAAATTATGAACAACGAGCAAGTATTACAAGTAACAAAAGGTGACTTCGTAGGATCAGCAAGTGGAGCGGTAGTATTAACAGCATTAATCGTATTTCTATCAAGCGTATTAGTATAATAGAAGTTTTGTAACAAAAGATAAATGAAGGGAGAATGAAAGATATGAAAGAGCAAGTATTACAAGTAACAAAAGGTGACTTTGTAGGATCAGCAAGTGGAGCGGTAGTATTAACAGCATTAATCGTATTTCTATCAAGCGTATTAGTATAATAGAAGTTTTGTAACAAAAGATAAATGAAGGGAGAATGAAAGATATGAAAGAGCAAGTATTACAAGTAACAAAAGGTGATTTCTTAGGATCAGCAAGCGGAGCAGTAGTATTAACAGCATTAATCGTATTTCTATCAAGCATATTAGTATAATAAAAGTTTTAAATTGTACAAAATGAAAGGAGAATGAGGAATATGAACAGTGAACAAGTGTTACAAGTAACAAAAACAGATTTATTAGGATCATTAGGCGGAGCGGTAATATTAACATCATTTATTCTATTCCTTGCAAATATATTAGTATGAAAAATATAAATACAATCATTCAAAAAAAATAAAGACTCTAACGTATTAGTAAGTAGTTAATATGTTGGAGTCTTTTTTGTTTTCCTCTCATATATACCTTCAAGTATTAATATTTTCCCCTTACTTTAAAGAGAAAAAAGTCGAATTTTATATGTAAGAAAAAAAGAGGAATTTGACAGAAAAGATAGAAAATTTTAAAGGTCGGAAATTGTTAGCTTGCTAACTAATTTCTATTAATTGATGTTGGAAGCGTTTTCGGTTGGTTTTAAGTATGGACCATTTAATCTATTTACAGGGGGATGAAGATATTATGAAACAAAAATCTATGGATACGCTAGCTGCACAAATGGAGGACTTTTTTCCGGTACGTGATGTAGATCATTTGGAATTTTACGTAGGGAATGCAAAGCAATCAAGTTATTATCTTGCGAGAGCGTTTGGATTCAAAATTGTAGCTTATTCTGGATTAGAAACAGGAAACCGTGAAAAGGTATCTTATGTTCTTGTGCAAAAAAATATGCGTTTTGTTGTGTCTGGAGCTTTAAGTAGCGATAGCCGTATTGCAGAGTTTGTAAAGACTCATGGTGATGGAGTGAAAGATGTGGCTTTACTTGTTGATGACGTTGATAAAGCCTACTCTGAAGCTGTAAAACGTGGCGCTGTTGCGATTGCTCCTCCTGAAGAGTTAACAGATGAGGAAGGTACCTTGAAGAAAGCGGTTATTGGTACGTATGGTGATACAATTCATACGCTTGTAGAGCGTAAAAATTATAAAGGAACATTCATGCCAGGATTCCAAAAGGTTGAATTTAATATTCCATTTGAAGAGTCTGGTTTAATTGCTGTAGACCATGTAGTTGGTAACGTTGAGAAAATGGAAGAATGGGTTAGTTATTATGAGAACGTCATGGGATTTAAACAAATGATTCACTTTGATGATGACGATATTAGCACAGAGTATTCGGCATTAATGTCAAAAGTTATGACGAATGGAAGCCGTATTAAGTTTCCAATTAATGAACCAGCAGACGGAAAAAGAAAGTCACAAATTCAAGAATATCTAGAGTTCTATAACGGAGCGGGTGTACAGCATCTTGCTTTATTAACAAGTGACATTGTAAAAACAATTGAAGTGCTTCGTGCGAATGGCGTGGAGTTTTTAGATACGCCAGATACGTATTACGATGAGTTAACAGCACGTGTTGGAAAAATTGATGAAGAAATTGATAGATTAAAAGAATTGAAGATTCTAGTAGACCGTGACGAAGAAGGTTATTTATTACAAATCTTTACGAAACCAATTGTAGATCGTCCAACTCTATTTATTGAAATCATCCAACGTAAAGGTTCTCGTGGATTTGGCGAAGGGAACTTTAAAGCGTTATTCGAATCAATTGAAAGAGAACAAGAGCGTCGCGGAAATTTATAAAATTTGTATCCACCAGCAAGAGTTCCTTTGTTGGTGGAAATTTCATTTTCATAGGGAGGAATCACGATGAAATTTGTTACATTTCGTCTCCCATCGAAAGAAATGCGAGCTGGATGGCTTGAAGGTGACAAAGTAATCGATATGAATCTTGCGAGTAATGGACAATTACCTTCTTCTATGTTCGCCTTTTTAGAGAAAGCAGATGAGTATGTAGAAGTATTGCGTAATATTAAGAATCCTGAAAAGGGTATATATTCCTTAGAGGAAGTTCAATTAGCAGCGGCAATTCCTAATCCGAGTAGCATTCGAGATTTTTATGCATTTGAGCAGCATGTAAAAACAGCCCGCGGGAGAAGAGGGCTAGATGTTGTACCTGAATGGTATGATATCCCGGTTTTTTATTTTACGAACCACCGTGCTGTTATTGGGCCAGATGATTTTGTTATTGGTCCGAAGAAGTCTAAAAAGCTTGATTATGAGTTAGAGATTGCTTGCGTAATTGGGAAAGAAGGACGAAACATTTCTCGTGAACAAGCAGAGGAATATATTTTTGGTTACTGCATTATGAACGACTGGAGTGCAAGGGACTTACAAGCAACAGAAATGAAAGTGGGACTCGGTCCAGCGAAAGGAAAAGATTTTGCAACTTCATTAGGAGCATATCTCGTTACGAAAGAGGAATTAGACGTTTATCGTAACGGTGATCGTTATGATTTAGAGATGACTGCTCATGTAAATGGAAAGATATTATCAAAGGGAAACTTCCAAGATATTTACTATACATTTGCTGAAATGATTGAACGTGCTTCGGAAGACGTTACGTTATATCCAGGAGATGTGATTGGTTCTGGGACAGTAGGAACAGGATGTATTTTAGAACTTGGTACAGAAGAGTGGCTACAAGATGGAGATGTTGTAGAGCTGTCGATTACTGGTTTAGGCACGTTACGTAATACGGTCAAAAAAGACATGAAAGCAGGTGATGGGCATGTTTTATCGTCACATGGGGGAGCTACCTCATAAACGACATGTACAATTTCGTAAAAAAGATGGATCGCTTTATCGTGAGCAGGTAATGGGGACAAAAGGTTTCTCTGGTACCCAGTCTATTTTGTATCATCATTATATGCCAACAGAAGTAGGGCACGCGGCATTATCGCATTCTTGTCAGTTACAGTATGAAGAGGATGCCCTTCTTGCTCATCGCCACTTCCGTACGAAAGAAAATAAAAAAACTGGTGATGCAGTAAGCGGAAGAAACTTTATGCTTGGGAATGAGGATTTATTAATTGGAGTAGTGAGTCCAACAGAAAAAATGGATTATTTTTACCGTAATGGTGATGGCGATGAAATGTTATTTGTTCATTATGGAACAGGAAAAATTGAAACGATGTTTGGAACGATTCACTATAGAAAAGGTGATTATGTAACAATTCCAATTGGAACGATTTATCGTGTTATTCCAGATGAGGGAGAGACTAAGTTTCTTGTTGTAGAGGCAAATAGCCAAATTACAACACCAAGTCGCTATCGCAATGAATATGGGCAATTGTTAGAACATAGTCCGTTTTGTGAAAGAGATATGCGTGGGCCAGAGAAATTGGAGACATATGATGAAAAAGGTGAGTTTGTCGTAATGACAAAGTCGAGAGGTTATATGCACAAGCATGTGTTAGGGCACCATCCGTTAGATGTTGTTGGATGGGATGGGTATTTATATCCGTGGGTCTTTAATGTGGAGGATTTTGAACCAATTACAGGTCGTATTCATCAGCCACCACCAGTACATCAAACATTCGAAGGGCATAATTTCGTCATTTGCTCTTTCGTACCGCGTTTATACGATTATCATCCAGAATCTATTCCGGCACCATATTATCATAGTAATGTGAATAGTGATGAGGTACTGTACTATGTAGAAGGTAATTTTATGAGCCGAAAAGGTGTAGAAGAAGGTTCTATTACGCTTCATCCAAGCGGGATCCCGCATGGGCCACATCCAGGGAAAACAGAAGCGAGTATAGGGAAGAAAGAGACACTTGAACTGGCTGTTATGATAGATACATTCCGTCCGCTTCGTATTGTAAAACAAGCACATGAGACGGAAGATGAAAAATATATGTATAGCTGGATTGAAGAGGGTTCATATACTGTGAAATAAGTAAAAAGAGGCATGCTCACTACGGGAGCATGCCTCTTTTATGGAATCGACATGTATAATAATACCCAAAAAAGTTATAGAAAGATATATAGAAAGAGTGATAAAGATCGTGCATATTCAGAAGAATTTCTACTTATTTCGAAAGGGATTGTTATGGATAGATTTTGCGTTTGAAAATTTACATTTTTCTAATTATATATAATATAATTGTTGGGGAACTAAGGGGGGAATTTATGAAAAATACATGGCGTGAGTTAAGAGGGATGGATCGTAACGTATGGATTCGATTTATCGGTGAGACATTGAACGGAATTGCGATGATGATGTTAATGCCTTTTTTTGCACTATATTTAAAAGATAAGGTAGATTCTTTATTACAAGTTGGAATCATTATGGCGCTTTCTCCAATAGCTGCAAGTTTTGGTTCGCTTATAGGCGGAAGAATAGCTGATATATATGGAAGAAAGCCAATTATGATATTTTCAATGGCGAGTAATGCATTACTAATGCTCGGTTTTTTATTTATAGAAGGGTTTATTCCATATGCCATTTTATCTATTTTTTTAGGGTTAAGTAATTCGCTATTTCATCCAGCGGCATCAGCGATGGTTGCAGATGTGACGGCGCCAGAAAAAAGAACAGAAGCATATGGTTTATTGCGAATGGGACACAATATTGGTGCTGCAATTGGACCGATAATGGGAGCATCAGTAGTTGTTTTATCAAAGAACCTCGTGTTTATTATTGCTTCATCCGCTATGTTGTTTTATGCGCTACTAGTGTTAGTACTTATTAAAGAAACAATGCCAAAAATTACGGATATGACTGAAAAAAGTAAAGAGCAGGAATCCGGAGCAGTTTGGAAAATTTTAATGAGAGATAAGGCGTTAATGATTTATTTGTTAGCGGGGATCATTATTTCTATGGGGTTTTCTCAAACAGAAGGCATGTTACCGCTTCACTTTGATAACGAAATGAAGGATATTTTTGGAGTCAACAATCCATACCCATATTTAATGGCATTAAATGGTCTATTAGTTGTTTTATTTCAATTTCAAATTTCAAAATGGGCGACAGATAAACCTGTTGGAAAGACGATGTTATACGGTGCGTGTTTGTTCGGAATTGGTTTGTTTTTTATAGGATGGTTACCGAAGTGGTTTGGAGAATATGATACAAATGCTACAATTATTTTAATGACGTTAATGTTTGTTTATGCCATATATACGTTAGGCGAGATGATTATGTCGCCTGTACAGATGACGTTTGTAGCGAATTTGGCCCCTGAGCATTTGAGAGGAACCTATATGGGGGCGGCGAGTTTGCAGTGGATTACAGGAAGTGCATTCGGTCCACTTCTTGGTGGTTTTTTATTGGATCGTTTGCTTGGTCACTACTTATTTACAATTTTAAGTGTAGGGTGTGTAGTTGCAGGCTTTGTATATGTTTCTTTAGATCGTCTTGTTGAGCAGAGGCAAAAAGATACGCCTACAAAACAGTCTTCTTAATAAAATGAAACTTTAATCAGTGTTTTTTCATTCTCCACAAATGGTAGGGTAATATAGATGACATACACACAAAGTGGATTTCTACATATTTTAGGTACATAACTAGATTAGATAGCAATTTTGCTCTAAAGTTTAATTTTGTTTAGCTGTGTAGAAATTAAAGGGAAAAAGTGTAGAAAACCAATAAGTGGTGTCTTTTAATTATTTGTGGAAGTTACATTTTATTTCAAATAGGAACTACCTATTTTTATAAAAAGTGCTAAAATAGAAAAATGAAAACAATTGGTTAGGGTGATTTCAGTGACAAAAATTAAATTAGGTTTATTATACGGTGGAAAATCAGCTGAGCATCAAGTTTCGTTACAAACGGCTCTTGCTGCTATTAAAGCATTAAATCAAGATAAATTCGAGATTCATCCAATTTATATTACAGAACAAGGCCAATGGATGCGTGGAGAGCGTATTGAAGGCGAAGTAACAAATGTTGAGGCATTACAAATGAGTGGGGAAGAGAATACAATTTCTCCTGTATCATTAAGTACAGAAATTATCCCAACGGCAACTTCTAAACAAGAAGATGCAATTGATGTTATTTTCCCATTATTGCATGGACCGAATGGCGAAGATGGAACAGTACAAGGGTTATTAGAATTACTAAACATTCCATATGTAGGTAACGGTGTATTAGCATCATCTGCTGGTATGGATAAAGTTGTTATGAAAAATATCTTTGCAGAAGCTGGATTGAAACAAGCGAAATATGCATCTTTCATTCGTAGCGCATGGGAAAAAGATCGTGAAACAGCGTATGAAAAAGTAGAAGAAGTATTAGGATATCCTTGCTTCGTAAAACCAGCAAACCTTGGTTCAAGTGTTGGTATTAATAAGTGTAATGATCGTGAAGAGCTTGAGAATGCATTCGAAGAGGCATTCCAATTTGACCGTAAAATTATTGTAGAAGAAAATATTATAGGTCGTGAAGTAGAAGTTGGTGTATTAGGTAATGATGAGCCGAAATGTTCAGTTGTAGGTGAAATTGTACCGAAAAAAGATTTTTATGATTACAAATCGAAATACATCGATGGTGATACAGCGTTAATTATTCCAGCTGAAATGACAGAAGAAGAGTCTAATGTAATTAAGCGAGATGCAATTATCGCATTCCAATCATTAGATGGTTCGGGCTTAACACGAGCTGATTTCTTCTTAACGAAAGATGGAGAAGTATATATTAACGAAGTAAACACAATGCCAGGATTCACGCCGTTTAGTATGTTCCCTCTATTATGGCAACATACAGGGTTACCGTATCCGGAATTAATTGAAGAGCTAATTCGCTTAGCGATTGAGCGTCACGAAGAAAAACAAAAAATTAAATATACAATCTAACAAAAAAGGAGGAAGCACTATTCGAAGGAATAGTGCTTCCTCTATGTAAGGAGTGTTTTCATGATAAATCGAACGTTAAAACAAGTAGAGCAGATGATAAATGGTACTGGATTAGCAGAGCAGTATGAGGGAATTACTATACAAGGAGTGTCTATTGATACGAGGAAAATTGAAAATGGAAATTTATATGTTCCAATTCAAGGTGAACGTTTCGATGGACATGCTTTTGTAGACAAAGCTGTTGAAAATGGGGCGATTGCTACATTATGGATGAAAGATGTAGAAAACCCACCTGAAAATCTTCCGGTTATTTTTGTAGAAGATACACTAGCAGCATTGCAAATGTTAGCGAAAAACTATCGTGATCAATTGGATGTAAAAGTTGTTGGTGTAACGGGTAGTAATGGTAAAACATCTACGAAAGATATTGTAACAAGTATTCTTGCGACTAAATTTAAAGTTCAAAAAACAGAAGGTAATTTCAACAACCACATCGGTTTACCTCTTACTATTTTAAATTTAGAGGAAAATACAGAAGTAGCTGTATTAGAAATGGGCATGTCAAGCCGCGGAGAAATTGAATTTCTATCTAAGTTAGCTCGTCCTAATGCAGCTATTATTACGAACATTGGTGAGGCGCACTTAATGGATTTAGGCTCTCGTGAGGCGATTGCTGAAGCGAAGTTAGAAATTGTTACAGGTTTACAAAAGGGTGGCGTGTTCGTATATAATGGAGATGAGCCGCTATTAACGAATCGTGTTCCAGAAATGAATTTAGCAGCTGAAACAGTTACATTTGGTGATGCGAGAGCAAATGATTACTATCCAACTACTGTAACATTGCAGGCTACTGGGACACACTTTAAGATGAACAGGGATGAAACTTTGTCATTCTATTTGCCAGTACTAGGAAAGCATAATGTATATAATACGCTTGCTTCAATGGCAATTGCAAAACATTTTGGTGTAACGTGGGAAGAAATGAAACAAGGTTTAGTAACACTTCAAATGACAGGTATGCGTATGGAAATTGTAAAAACAGATAGTGGTTTAACAATTATCAATGATGCTTATAATGCTAGTCCAACAGCTATGGAAGCTGCGTTCCACCTAATGAATGGTTTAGATGGATTTGCTAAAAAAATTGTTGTGCTTGGTGATATGTTAGAACTTGGAAATCAAGAAGTGCAATTTCATTATGAAGTAGGTAAATTAATTGATCCAGCAAAAATTTCATATGTATTCACATATGGTAAATTAGGGGCTCAAATTGCTGAAGGTGCAAAAATTAATTTCCCTAAAGACCGTGTAAAAGCGTATGATAGTAAAGAAGAGTTAATAAAAGAGTTGCAAGCAGTAGTCGGTACGAAAGATGTTGTATTAGTAAAAGCATCTCGCGGCATGAAATTAGAAGAAGTAATTACGATGTTGAAATAATTGGTGTATATAAATAGGGATGATAGCCACGAAAATAGTGGAAACTTATAATAAGCGCTTACAGTAAACGATAAAAAAATAAAAGTAAAGAAAAAAGCTCTGAATATGAAATAAGGTAACAGTTGGGGTTTGCTTTTTACACCTACAAAACTTATAATTGATAAAGTGTAATAACGTTTAGAAGTATTTTCGTGAAGAATATACGCCCGGTTATATACGTAAGTATTCAGGAAAATGGCTTTTCCGCAAGTTCGGAAAACGCCTTTTTTTAAATGATAAGTATAGGATAGAAAAGGAGAAGTAACATTGACAACATTTCGAGAACTAGGATTAAGTGAGTCTTTACTACAATCTGTTGAAAGTATGGGCTTTGAAGAGGCTACGCCGATTCAAGCTGAAACAATTCCACATGCATTGCAAGGTAAGGATATTATTGGGCAAGCGCAAACAGGTACAGGGAAAACAGCAGCATTCGGATTACCACTATTAGATAAAGTGGATACAAATAAAGAAGCAGTTCAAGGTATTGTTATCGCGCCAACGCGTGAATTAGCAATTCAAGTTGGAGAAGAGCTATACAAAATTGGTAAACATAAACGTGTTCGTATTCTACCAATTTATGGTGGTCAAGATATTAACCGCCAAATTCGTGCTCTAAAAAAACACCCACACATTATTGTAGGTACGCCGGGTCGTATTTTAGATCATATCAACCGTAAAACACTTCGCTTACAAAACGTAGAGACTGTTGTTCTTGACGAAGCGGATGAAATGTTAAACATGGGCTTCATTGAAGATATTGAAGCGATTTTAACAGATGTGCCAGAAACACATCAAACATTATTATTCTCAGCGACAATGCCAGATCCAATCCGTCGTATTGCTGAGCGTTTCATGACTGAGCCTCAACACATTAAAGTAAAAGCAAAAGAAGTAACAATGCCAAACATTCAGCAGTTCTATTTAGAAGTGCAAGAAAAGAAAAAGTTTGACGTGTTAACACGCTTACTAGATATTCAATCTCCAGAGCTTGCAATCATATTCGGTCGTACAAAGCGTCGTGTTGATGAATTATCAGAAGCATTAAACTTACGTGGTTATGCAGCAGAAGGTATTCACGGTGACTTAACACAAGCGAAGCGTATGTCTGTATTACGTAAATTTAAAGAAGGTACTATTGAAGTTCTTGTTGCAACAGACGTTGCTGCACGTGGTCTTGATATTTCAGGCGTAACACACGTATACAACTTCGATATCCCACAAGATCCAGAATCATACGTTCACCGTATCGGTCGTACTGGCCGTGCTGGTAAAAAAGGTATTGCAATGTTATTTGTAACACCACGTGAATCAGGACAATTAAAAAATATCGAGCGTACAACAAAACGTAAGGTTGATCGTATGGACGCACCGACACTTGACGAGGCGTTAGAAGGTCAACAACGTTTAATCGCTGAAAAACTTCAAAGCACAATTGAAAATGATAACTTATCATACTACAAGCGTATTGCAGAAGAAATGTTAGAAGAGAATGATTCTGTAACAGTAGTAGCTGCTGCTTTAAAAATGATGACAAAAGAGCCGGATACAACTCCGATCGCTTTAACATCAGAACCACCAGTTGTTTCAAGAGGTGGCGGTGGCGGTTCTAAAAAACGCGGTGGTAACGGAAGTGGATACCGTGATGGTAACCGTGATCGTAATCGTAGTCGTGATGGACGCGGCGGTGGCGATGGTCGTAACCGTGATCGCAATCGTGATGGACGTGGAAGCGGAAGTGGCGATGGTCGTAACCGTGATCGTAATCGTGATGGCGGTAGCCGTGATGCTGGTAGCCGTGATGCTAACCGTGGTCGTAAAGGTGAAGGTCGCCCTGGATCTTCAACTGGACGTGGCGAAAGAAAACATCATAGCCGTCCACAAGCTTAATAAAAAAGAGAATGCCCTTTGCGGGCATTCTCTTTTTTTATTTCTGTAATTGTGCATACTACATAGTAACTCGTATAGAAATGAGGTGCTATATGCTTGTAAGACTTGGGTATGTTGCGATGAGTGTACATTTGAAGAATGCTTCTCCATCTCAAACGATGACGTATGCACAGTTTCAGCGGATTGATGATCGAGAGGCTGCGATTCGTAAACTTGAAAGAATCGCTAATTCGAATTTGGAAAATTGCTTACGGTTATTAAAACATAATAAAGGGCATGATGTATCTTTCTTTCGACTTAGTTCCAAGCTTATTCCTTTAGCGAATCATGAGGAGTTGTTAGATTGGAACTATATTCGTCCGTTAAAAGAAAATCTGAAAGAATTAGGTGAATATGCAATTCGTATGAATATGCGAATTGACTTCCATCCAGATCACTTTGTTGTACTAAATTCACCTGAGGAGAGTATTTTCAAACAATCTGTAAAGACATTGCAGATGCACAAAAAATTGTTAAAGGGTATGGGAATTGAACATAAGCAACGATGTGTATTACATGTGGGAGGAGGTTATAAAGATAAGGAGCTTGCATTAGAACGCTTTATAGAAAATTGGTCAACTGTTCCAAGAGGTATTCAAGAGATGATTATATTAGAAAATGATGACACGACCTTTTCTTTAGAAGAAACATTGTATTTAGGTGAGAAATTAGACATTCCAGTCGTGTTTGATTTGCACCATCATATGATGAATAATGACCAGGAAGATTGGCATGAAGATTGGGCGCGTGTTGTACATACGTGGGAATCGTCTTTGTTACCGGTTAAAATGCACATCTCCAGTCCTAGAGATGGAAAAAACCCGAGAGCACATGCAGATTTTATTGATGTAGATACTTTCTTATCTTTTTTGAAAAAGATAAAGGGGAGTGTTCCGCGAATTGATTGTATGATTGAGGCGAAGAAAAAGGACGAGTCTTTATTTCAACTAATGAGAGAGTTAAGTAAACAAGCAGATGTGGAAATTATCGATGGTGCGAGCTTCTATATTAAATAAGCTCTGCGCCATCGTTTTTTTTTGTTAAAAAAGGGGTGCACATGCCGCCGATGATCAGTCCTGTTAAATGGCTTATAGGATTGGCAGAGGGATTAAAGAAAGTAAATAGTAGTAATATAAGTATCATTATTGAAAAAATAGCGATGTCTCTTGGTTTTGAAGAACGATATCGACTATACAATAAAAATAATTGGGCGCCTAGTAATCCGAAAATACCACCAGATGCTCCGGCGTGAATATATTCAAGAGGCATAATAATATAAGAAGAAATATTCCCGAGAATGCCAGAAAGGAAAAAAATAATGATGAAAGAAAAGTGTCCTAGTTGTTTTTCGATGGAAGAACCAAATACGAATAAACAAATACTATTAGAAAGGAAATGTTGTAAGTCTACGTGTACAAGTAAGGAAGTTATGACACGCCACCATTCTCCTTTAGCGATATATTCATTGTAGGCTGCCAGGTGAAAGAGGGAAAAGTCGCTCAATATAATCATGACTAATTGTATAAGAAGTAAAGAAATGATAATCGGTTGTAAGGAAATGCGAGTGGATGGTATTAGCATGTTGTTAGTATCACTCCTTTTGCATCAGAAAGATTCCTGTTATTCTTACAATATGAATGAAGAAAGCTAAATAGAAGAAGGGGATTTTGAAATGATTGTAGGGATTGGAATCGATATTATTGAGTTAAATCGAATTGAAAAAATGCTAGATGGAAAGCTTAAATTTATGGAACGTATTTTAACTGAAAGAGAACGTGGTGTTGCCGAGGGGCTGAAAGGAAGTCGTCTTACAGAATTTGTAGCTGGAAGATTTGCAGCAAAAGAGGCGTATTCTAAAGCGGTAGGGACCGGTATCGGGAAAGAAGTGAGTTTTTTAGATATTGAAGTAAGGAATGATGATAGAGGTAAGCCGATTATCATTACAAATACAGAGCATATTGTTCATTTATCAATTAGTCATAGTAAAGAATTTGCCGTTGCTCAAGTTGTTTTGGAAAGCTCGTCACGCTAGTCTGCATATTTTATATCTTTGTCTCATATATTTGAGGTAGCGATAAGGAAGGCATATCTTCCATTCATTTATAGGGGCAAAGGGGCTGAAGTGATGAAAAGGCGTCTGTTTTTAGTTCTTGTCGGTTTATTGACCGTTTTTGTGTTGGCGGGTTGTATGGAAAAGAAACAGGAAGATGTTGTGAGAGATTTAGAAACGAAAGTTAAAAGTATGAAGAGTTATCAAGCTGAAGCGAAATTATCTATTAAAACAGGAAATGAACCTCAAGAGTACAATGTAGAAATTTGGCATAAAGAACCTTCGTATTATCGTGTGAATTTGCAGAATGCGAAAAAGGATCAGAGTCAAATTATTTTAAGGAATGATGAAGGTGTATTTGTATTAACACCGGCACTTAATAAGAGTTTCCGTTTTCAAAGTGATTGGCCGCAAAATAGTAGCCAGGCTTATTTATATGAATCACTTGTAAGAGATATTTTGCAAGATAAGAAAAATCTCTCTTTCGAGAAAACAGATAAGTATTATGTGTTTAAAACAAAAACAAATTATCAACATCAAAATATGTTGCCGAAACAAGAAATTAAGCTGAATAAAAGTGATTTAACACCAGTTTCTGTGAAACTGATGGATAATGATCAAAATGTCCTTGTAAAAGTAGATTTCACTAAAGTAAAGTTTGATGCAAAGTTTGATAAAGGTGCATTTGATACGAAACAAAATATGTCTAGAGCACAAGTGGATGTTCAGACGGCAGCGAAAGAAGACAAACCGTTTGCTATTTTGTATCCACGTGATACACCGCAAGGTATGACTTTGAAAGAGGAAGAAGAGTTGAAGACAGACAGTGGCAAGCGTGCAATACTCACATACACTGGAAGTAAGAAATCCTTTACTTTAATACAAGAAAAGTCAAAAGTTGCAGAGGCCTCATCGGCGGTAAGTGTAAGTGGAGAGCCGGTTGATCTTGGTTTCACGATTGGTGCATTGACGAAAGACTCTGTAACGTGGTCACATAACGGAGTAGAATATATGCTCGTGTCTAAAGGTTTAGAGACGAATGAGTTGTTGATGGTTGCTCGTTCGGTTACAGCGAAGCAGGTGAAGTAAACTTCTTAGACGTGGTGATATATGTGCACCACGTCTTTTCTTAGTTTGAAGGTGGATTTCATAAAAGAAGCATATAAAAGAATAAGCTTCGCATATCGTGTATAAGGAAGTGTATTTATGGAAGAAGCGCCGTTTTACCGTGACACGTGGGTGGAAGTGGATTTAGATGCGATCTATAACAATGTTACACATATTAAAGAGTACATTCCAAGTGATGTAGAGATTTTTGCTGTAGTTAAAGCGAATGCATATGGGCACGATTATGTACCGGTGGCTAAAACTGCATTAGAAGCAGGAGCAACAAGATTAGCAGTTGCTTTTTTAGATGAAGCTTTAGTGCTTCGGAGGGCTGGTATTACTGCACCGATTTTAGTATTAGGTCCTTCCCCGCCCCGTGATGTAAATGTAGCTGCTGAAAATGATGTAGCATTAACTGTTTTTCAAAAAGAATGGGTGGAAGAAGCGATAAAGCTCTGGGATGGTTCATCAATAATGAAATTCCATATTAATTTTGATAGTGGTATGGGGAGAATCGGAATACGTGAACGAAAAGAATTAAAAGGGTTCTTAAAGAGTTTAGAAGGTGCGCCATTTTTAGAGTTAGAAGGAGTATATACGCATTTTGCAACAGCGGATGAGGTTGAGACTTCTTACTTTGATAAGCAATATAATACATTTTTGCAGCAGTTACGTTGGTTGAAAGAATTTGGAGTGAATCCTAAATTTGTCCATACAGCCAATAGTGCCGCAACGTTAAGGTTTCAAGGGATTACATTTAATGCGGTGCGAATTGGTATTGCGATGTATGGATTATCCCCATCTGTAGAAATACGTCCTTTTTTACCATTTAAATTGGAACCGGCGTTGTCACTTCATACGAAAGTTGCTCATATTAAGCAAGTGATTAAAGGGGATGGGATTAGTTATAATGTCACATACCGAACGAGAACCGAAGAATGGATTGCGACAGTTGCGATTGGGTATGGAGATGGCTGGCTTAGAAGATTACAAGGATTTGAAGTGCTTGTAAATGGTGAAAGGGTACCGATTGTAGGGCGAGTAACAATGGATCAATTCATGATACATCTTCCTTGTGAAGTGCCACTTGGTACGAAAGTTACACTCATTGGAAGACAAGGTGATGAGTATATTAGTGCTACCGAGGTTGCTGAATATTCCGGGACTATTAATTATGAAATTATCGCAACGATAAGCTTCCGTGTACCGAGAATATTTATACGACACGGTAAAGTTGTAGAAGTAATCAATTATTTGAACGATATATAGAAGAAGGTATTATTACTCAGCATCTCGTCATTTGGAGGAGTTTCACTAATAAAGAATAGGCTCTTTTTCGCTGGGGAGCTTCTTTTTATACTTGTTATTAATATAAGTTGCAATGAAATATTACTGAAGGATTGCTTTATTTCTTGTTTGAAAGAGATAAAAAGTAAAAGAAGATGAATGTTTTATTTATGAATTGGAAAACATAAGCAAGGAATAAGGAAGTCTTTGCAACAGGCTCCATACAATGGTATTATTACAATAGGTGTCATATATATATTTGGGTGTGTAGTTGACGGTGGAGGTGTATTTTTGTGTCCGAATCAAGTGTAACTACTGAAATCGTGGTTCGGTTGCCAAAGCAAATGGTAACGGAATTGGACGGAATTGGAAAACAAGAGAATAAGAATCGCCATGAACTAATTTGCCAGGCAACACAACTGTTATTGCGTCAACATAAGACGAAGAAACGCTACCAACATGAATCAATGCGACGTGGGTACATTGAAATGGGAAAAATTAATCTTGGTATTGCATCTGAAGCTTTCTTAGCAGAGTATGAAGCAGCTCATACAGTAGAACGCTTAGTTAGCGGGGGGTAATATTTTGATTGTAAAACGCGGCGACGTGTATTTTGCAGACCTTTCCCCAGTTGTTGGTTCTGAGCAAGGAGGCGTTCGTCCGGTTCTTGTCATTCAAAATGACATCGGAAATCGTTTTAGTCCGACTGTGATTGTAGCGGCTATTACTGCACAGATTCAAAAAGCGAAATTACCCACTCATGTGGAAATTGATGCGAAAAAGTACGGTTTTGAGAGGGATTCTGTTATTTTACTTGAGCAGATTCGAACAATCGATAAGCAACGCTTAACGGACAAAATCACTCATTTGGATGAAGTGATGATGAGTCGTGTAGATGAAGCGTTACAAATTAGTTTAGGACTAATAGATTTTTAAATCGGCAGTTTAAGTTGCTCTCTTTACAGGGCAACTTTTTTTTATTATAGAGGAGGTTACGGTTGGATATGGAAATGGTAGATAATCGACAAGGGTTAATGAAAATGTTAGTGAAAGAATTAGGCTTTACAGAAAAGCAAGTTCGTCATGTTATTCAATTAACAGAAGAAGGTAACACAGTTCCATTTATCGCTCGTTACCGAAAAGAATGGACAGGGTCTCTTGATGAGGTGCAAATTCGTGCAATCTTAGAAAGATGGCAATATATGATGCAACTAGAAGATAGGAAAGAAGAGGTTCTTCGTCTTATTGGTGAAAAGGGTAAACTAACCGAAGAGTTGCGTCGTCATATTGTTGCTGCAACAAAACTTCAAGAAGTAGAAGACTTATATCGTCCATATAAAGAAAAAAGAAGAACGAAAGCTACAATTGCTAAAGAAAAGGGATTAGAACCGTTAGCTGAGTGGCTATTATTATATAAAAAAGAAAATCCAGCAGAGAAGGCTATGGAATTTGTTAATGCAGAAAAGGAAGTGGCGTCTGCAGAAGATGCGTTGCAAGGTGCGCAAGATATTATTGCGGAACTTGTTTCGGATAATGCGGCATATCGTAGTTGGATTCGCAATACTACTTTCCGAAAAGGGATTATGTCTTCATCTGTAAAAGATAAAGAAAAAGATGAAAAGAATATATATGAAATGTATTATGGCTATGAAGAACCGTTGCAAAAAGTAGTGCCGCATCGTGTACTAGCTATGAATCGTGGTGAAAAAGAAGACGTATTAAGAGTTTCTGTTATCACGCCAATTGAAGAAATTCTTCAGTTTTTACATAAAAAAATGATTCTTGATGAAGCTTCTAAAAGTGCGCATTATGTACAATTAGCGATGGAAGATGGATATAAGCGATTAATTCAACCTTCAATAGAAAGAGAAATTCGTAAAGAATTAATGGAAACGGCCGAAGAACAAGCGATTCATATTTTCTCTGAGAATTTACGTAATTTATTATTACAACCTCCGATGAAAGGGAAAGTTGTGTTAGCGGTAGATCCAGCATATAGAACCGGTTGTAAATTAGCTGTAGTAGATGATACAGGGAAAGTTCTTCACATAGATGTTATTTATCCGCATCCGCCTGCTCGTAAATATGAGGATGCAAAAACGAAAATCATTTCAATTATAGATAAATATGAAGTTGAAATGATAGCGATTGGAAATGGTACAGCTTCGAGGGAAACGGAAGAATTTATAGTAGATGTATTACAAAATGTAGAGCGAGATGTATTTTACATTATTGTAAATGAAGCGGGTGCTAGTGTGTACTCAGCATCTGATGTAGCTCGCGAGGAGTTTCCAAATTTACAGGTTGAAGAAAGAAGTGCTGTTTCAATTGGGAGACGTCTACAAGATCCGCTTGCAGAGCTTGTGAAAATTGACCCTAAATCTGTTGGAGTGGGGCAATATCAACATGATGTATCTCAAAAGAGATTAAATGAATCATTAACATTTGTAGTAGAGACGGCAGTTAACCGAGTTGGTGTTAATGTAAATACAGCTTCAGTTGCATTGTTGCAATATGTTTCGGGATTATCAAAAACAGTTGCGAAAAATATTGTAGCTAAGCGTGAGGAAGATGGGAAATTCACGAAGCGTACTGAATTAAAGAAAATCCCACGTTTAGGTGCAAAAACATATGAACAATGTATCGGGTTTTTACGTATATTAGAAGGAGCGAATCCGTTAGATCGCACAGGGATTCATCCAGAACAATATAAAAATGTTGAATTGCTATTGAAGAGCTTAGGGTTATCAAAGAATGATGTGGGGAAACCAAACTTGCAAAAGAGTTTCGAAGGAGTAGATATTTCTAAATTATCTCAAGAGACGGAGATTGGTGAGCCGACATTAGTTGATATTATGGATGCTTTAATTAGCCCGGAGCGAGATATGAGGGATGAGTTGCCAAAGCCACTTTTGAAAAAGGGGATTTTAAAATTAGAAGATTTAAAGCGTGGTATGGAATTAGAGGGAACGATCCGCAATGTTGTTGATTTCGGTGCCTTTGTTGATATTGGTGTGAAGCAAGATGGTTTAGTGCATATTTCTAAACTAAGCAAACAATTTGTAAAGCATCCATTAGATATTGTATCCGTGGGACAAATTGTAAAGGTATGGGTAGATGATATTGATACGAAAAAAGGTCGTGTTGCATTATCAATGTTACCGATTGAATAGTAAGAAAAGAGAGCAGATGAAACTGCTCTTTTTTTATGAACTGGAAAGTTTAATTGATTATGAGCTTTGATGTATTTTACTATAATAAAACCAGCATTCATTTAGTAACTTGATTTGATACCGGTTTTTCTCAAAATATGCACGTTGCATTTGTTTCTTTAGCCACGTGGGCATAGGAATCCCTCCTTGTTTAATCCTGCTCTCAAAAAAAGTAGCTCTTTTTAGTTAAAGTAACTTTGATGAGAGGTTGGTGAGTGGATTTCTAGCAATGCTGCATTTTTAGAAATCACGCTTCTTGAATGAGGATGGGTATATGTACTATTTACTATATGTATAAGAAGGGAGAAAAGTGTGGAAATATTTTTTAGTTTAGGAGGAATGAGAATGGATGAGCAAGAAATTCAGCGGTTAGTGGAAGAGGTATCGTTACAATGCTTTGGAATGCCGTTTTTACATAAAGCGATGTTTAATAGTAGGTTACGTACAACTGGTGGGCGTTATCTATTGAAGAATCATAATATAGAATTGAATTATCGATATTACGAAGTATATGGAAAAGAAGAGTTAGTCGGGATTGTTAAACATGAACTTTGTCATTATCACTTACATATCACAGGAAAAGGGTATAAGCATCGAGATAGAGATTTTCGGGAGTTATTAAAGAAAGTAGGTGCACCACGTTTTTGTAAACGAATGATTAGTGAGGAGGAAACGAGAGTTTCTATGTATGAATGTATGGGGTGTTCTTTTCAATATGTAAGAAGACGTCAAATAAATACACAAAGATATGTATGTGGAAAGTGTAAAGGACAACTAAAACTGGTAGTGAAAACATCTTGACAGTGAAAACGCAATCCAGTATATTATAAACATGTCACGTTTGCGCAAGATGTTGTGAAAAAACTTCTTGACTTACGATGAGAATTTTTATAAGATACAAATTGTCTTCATTATTCCGCAGTAGCTCAGTGGTAGAGCTATCGGCTGTTAACCGATCGGTCGTAGGTTCGAGTCCTACCTGCGGAGCCATACAGAGAAGTACCCAAGTGGCTCAAGGGGCTCCCCTGCTAAGGGAGTAGATCGCTAACGCGGTGCGAGGGTTCGAATCCCTTCTTCTCTGCCATACATATTGGCCCGTTGGTCAAGTGGTTAAGACACCGCCCTTTCACGGCGGTAACACGGGTTCGAATCCCGTACGGGTCACCACTTCGGAGGATTAGCTCAGCTGGGAGAGCACCTGCCTTACAAGCAGGGGGTCGGCGGTTCGATCCCGTCATCCTCCACCATATAAATTATATAAATAATATTATCGCGGGGTGGAGCAGTACGGTAGCTCGTCGGGCTCATAACCCGAAGGTCGCAGGTTCAAATCCTGTCCCCGCAACCAAATGGTCCCGTGGTGTAGTGGTTAACATGCCTGCCTGTCACGCAGGAGATCGCCGGTTCGACCCCGGTCGGGACCGCCATTTTAACTTCTGCTATATAGCAGTTGTTTTTTATTGGACATTATGGTAAAATAACATTTGTCTTTGAAAAGAAGATAACTATTTCGATGGGCTATAGCCAAGCGGTAAGGCAACGGACTTTGACTCCGTCATGCGCTGGTTCGAATCCAGCTAGCCCAGCCATTTACGAGCCATTAGCTCAGTTGGTAGAGCATCTGACTTTTAATCAGAGGGTCGAAGGTTCGAATCCTTCATGGCTCACTTTTGTTTTTTCCGCGCGGTCGTGGCGGAACGGCAGACGCGCTAGGTTGAGGGCCTAGTGGGGGAAACCCCGTGGAGGTTCAAGTCCTCTCGGCCGCATCAAAAAATCTTTTAAAAAGTACTTGCATTTGAAAATGTAGTATGGTAAGATAATTGAGTCGCCAAAATACAACGACGAAAAAACATCATGAATAAGCGCCCGTAGCTCAATTGGATAGAGCGTTTGACTACGGATCAAGAGGTTAGGGGTTCGACTCCTCTCGGGCGCGCCATAACGGGAAGTGGCTCAGCTTGGTAGAGCACCTGGTTTGGGACCAGGGGGTCGCAGGTTCAAATCCTGTCTTCCCGACCACGCGGGTGTAGTTTAGTGGTAAAACAAGAGCCTTCCAAGCTCTGGTCGAGAGTTCGATTCTCTTCACCCGCTTTTAGTTCTTTGAAAACTGAACGAAACAAACAACGTGAACGTCAATTTTTATTTTTAGATGCTAGACAAACTAACTTTATTGGAGAGTTTGATCCTGGCTCAGGATGAACGCTGGCGGCGTGCCTAATACATGCAAGTCGAGCGAATGGATTAAGAGCTTGCTCTTATGAAGTTAGCGGCGGACGGGTGAGTAACACGTGGGTAACCTACCCATAAGACTGGGATAACTCCGGGAAACCGGGGCTAATACCGGATAATATTTTGAACTGCATAGTTCGAAATTGAAAGGCGGCTTCGGCTGTCACTTATGGATGGACCCGCGTCGCATTAGCTAGTTGGTGAGGTAACGGCTCACCAAGGCGACGATGCGTAGCCGACCTGAGAGGGTGATCGGCCACACTGGGACTGAGACACGGCCCAGACTCCTACGGGAGGCAGCAGTAGGGAATCTTCCGCAATGGACGAAAGTCTGACGGAGCAACGCCGCGTGAGTGATGAAGGCTTTCGGGTCGTAAAACTCTGTTGTTAGGGAAGAACAAGTGCTAGTTGAATAAGCTGGCACCTTGACGGTACCTAACCAGAAAGCCACGGCTAACTACGTGCCAGCAGCCGCGGTAATACGTAGGTGGCAAGCGTTATCCGGAATTATTGGGCGTAAAGCGCGCGCAGGTGGTTTCTTAAGTCTGATGTGAAAGCCCACGGCTCAACCGTGGAGGGTCATTGGAAACTGGGAGACTTGAGTGCAGAAGAGGAAAGTGGAATTCCATGTGTAGCGGTGAAATGCGTAGAGATATGGAGGAACACCAGTGGCGAAGGCGACTTTCTGGTCTGTAACTGACACTGAGGCGCGAAAGCGTGGGGAGCAAACAGGATTAGATACCCTGGTAGTCCACGCCGTAAACGATGAGTGCTAAGTGTTAGAGGGTTTCCGCCCTTTAGTGCTGAAGTTAACGCATTAAGCACTCCGCCTGGGGAGTACGGCCGCAAGGCTGAAACTCAAAGGAATTGACGGGGGCCCGCACAAGCGGTGGAGCATGTGGTTTAATTCGAAGCAACGCGAAGAACCTTACCAGGTCTTGACATCCTCTGAAAACTCTAGAGATAGAGCTTCTCCTTCGGGAGCAGAGTGACAGGTGGTGCATGGTTGTCGTCAGCTCGTGTCGTGAGATGTTGGGTTAAGTCCCGCAACGAGCGCAACCCTTGATCTTAGTTGCCATCATTAAGTTGGGCACTCTAAGGTGACTGCCGGTGACAAACCGGAGGAAGGTGGGGATGACGTCAAATCATCATGCCCCTTATGACCTGGGCTACACACGTGCTACAATGGACGGTACAAAGAGCTGCAAGACCGCGAGGTGGAGCTAATCTCATAAAACCGTTCTCAGTTCGGATTGTAGGCTGCAACTCGCCTACATGAAGCTGGAATCGCTAGTAATCGCGGATCAGCATGCCGCGGTGAATACGTTCCCGGGCCTTGTACACACCGCCCGTCACACCACGAGAGTTTGTAACACCCGAAGTCGGTGGGGTAACCTTTATGGAGCCAGCCGCCTAAGGTGGGACAGATGATTGGGGTGAAGTCGTAACAAGGTAGCCGTATCGGAAGGTGCGGCTGGATCACCTCCTTTCTATGGAGAATTGATGAACGCAGTTCATCAATAAACGTTGACTTGTTTTGTTTCGTTCAGTTTTGAGAGAACTATCTCTCAAGTTTAAATGTATGTTCTTTGAAAACTAGATAACAGTGTAGCTCATATTTTTTTAATTTTAGTTTGGTTAAGTTAGAAAGGGCGCACGGTGGATGCCTTGACACTAGGAGTCGATGAAGGACGGGACTAACGCCGATATGCTTCGGGGAGCTGTAAGTAAGCTTTGATCCGAAGATTTCCGAATGGGGAAACCCACTATACGTAATGGTATGGTATCCTTACCTGAATACATAGGGTATGGAAGACAGACCCAGGGAACTGAAACATCTAAGTACCTGGAGGAAGAGAAAGCAAATGCGATTTCCTGAGTAGCGGCGAGCGAAACGGAATCTAGCCCAAACCAAGAGGCTTGCCTCTTGGGGTTGTAGGACATTCTATACGGAGTTACAAAGGAACGAGGTAGACGAAGCGACCTGGAAAGGTCCGTCACAGAGGGTAATAACCCCGTAGTCGAAACTTCGTTCTCTCTTGAATGTATCCTGAGTACGGCGGAACACGTGAAATTCCGTCGGAATCTGGGAGGACCATCTCCCAAGGCTAAATACTCCCTAGTGATCGATAGTGAACCAGTACCGTGAGGGAAAGGTGAAAAGCACCCCGGAAGGGGAGTGAAAGAGATCCTGAAACCGTGTGCCTACAAATAGTCAGAGCCCGTTAATGGGTGATGGCGTGCCTTTTGTAGAATGAACCGGCGAGTTACGATCCCGTGCGAGGTTAAGCTGAAGAGGCGGAGCCGCAGCGAAAGCGAGTCTGAATAGGGCGTTTAGTACGTGGTCGTAGACCCGAAACCAGGTGATCTACCCATGTCCAGGGTGAAGTTCAGGTAACACTGAATGGAGGCCCGAACCCACGCACGTTGAAAAGTGCGGGGATGAGGTGTGGGTAGCGGAGAAATTCCAATCGAACCTGGAGATAGCTGGTTCTCCCCGAAATAGCTTTAGGGCTAGCCTTAAGTGTAAGAGTCTTGGAGGTAGAGCACTGATTGAACTAGGGGTCCTCATCGGATTACCGAATTCAGTCAAACTCCGAATGCCAATGACTTATCCTTAGGAGTCAGACTGCGAGTGATAAGATCCGTAGTCAAGAGGGAAACAGCCCAGATCGCCAGCTAAGGTCCCAAAGTGTGTATTAAGTGGAAAAGGATGTGGAGTTGCTTAGACAACTAGGATGTTGGCTCAGAAGCAGCCACCATTTAAAGAGTGCGTAATAGCTCACTAGTCGAGTGACTCTGCGCCGAAAATGTACCGGGGCTAAATACACCACCGAAGCTGCGAATTGATACCAATGGTATCAGTGGTAGGGGAGCGTTCTAAGTGCAGTGAAGTCAGACCGGAAGGACTGGTGGAGCGCTTAGAAGTGAGAATGCCGGTATGAGTAGCGAAAGACGGGTGAGAATCCCGTCCACCGAATGCCTAAGGTTTCCTGAGGAAGGCTCGTCCGCTCAGGGTTAGTCAGGACCTAAGCCGAGGCCGACAGGCGTAGGCGATGGACAACAGGTTGATATTCCTGTACCACCTCTTTATCGTTTGAGCAATGGAGGGACGCAGAAGGATAGAAGAAGCGTGCGATTGGTTGTGCACGTCCAAGCAGTTAGGCTGATAAGTAGGCAAATCCGCTTATCGTGAAGGCTGAGCTGTGATGGGGAAGCTCCTTATGGAGCGAAGTCTTTGATTCCCCGCTGCCAAGAAAAGCTTCTAGCGAGATAAAAGGTGCCTGTACCGCAAACCGACACAGGTAGGCGAGGAGAGAATCCTAAGGTGTGCGAGAGAACTCTGGTTAAGGAACTCGGCAAAATGACCCCGTAACTTCGGGAGAAGGGGTGCTTTCTTAACGGAAAGCCGCAGTGAATAGGCCCAAGCGACTGTTTAGCAAAAACACAGGTCTCTGCGAAGCCGTAAGGCGAAGTATAGGGGCTGACACCTGCCCGGTGCTGGAAGGTTAAGGAGAGGGGTTAGCGTAAGCGAAGCTCT
The DNA here is from genome assembly GCF_040459995.1 of Bacillus cereus group sp. MG9. Lineage (NCBI taxonomy): Bacteria > Bacillati > Bacillota > Bacilli > Caryophanales > Bacillaceae > Bacillus > Bacillus cereus group sp. MG9. The sequence goes on from NZ_JARVHC010000001.1 coordinate 256,017, forward strand.
GAACTGAAGCCCCAGTAAACGGCGGCCGTAACTATAACGGTCCTAAGGTAGCGAAATTCCTTGTCGGGTAAGTTCCGACCCGCACGAAAGGTGTAACGATTTGGGCACTGTCTCAACCAGAGACTCGGTGAAATTATAGTACCTGTGAAGATGCAGGTTACCCGCGACAGGACGGAAAGACCCCGTGGAGCTTTACTGTAGCCTGATATTGAATTTTGGTACAGTTTGTACAGGATAGGCGGGAGCCATTGAAACCGGAGCGCTAGCTTCGGTGGAGGCGCTGGTGGGATACCGCCCTGACTGTATTGAAATTCTAACCTACGGGTCTCATCGACCCGGGAGACAGTGTCAGGTGGGCAGTTTGACTGGGGCGGTCGCCTCCTAAAGTGTAACGGAGGCGCCCAAAGGTTCCCTCAGAATGGTTGGAAATCATTCGTAGAGTGCAAAGGCATAAGGGAGCTTGACTGCGAGACCTACAAGTCGAGCAGGGACGAAAGTCGGGCTTAGTGATCCGGTGGTTCCGCATGGAAGGGCCATCGCTCAACGGATAAAAGCTACCCCGGGGATAACAGGCTTATCTCCCCCAAGAGTCCACATCGACGGGGAGGTTTGGCACCTCGATGTCGGCTCATCGCATCCTGGGGCTGTAGTCGGTCCCAAGGGTTGGGCTGTTCGCCCATTAAAGCGGTACGCGAGCTGGGTTCAGAACGTCGTGAGACAGTTCGGTCCCTATCCGTCGTGGGCGCAGGAAATTTGAGAGGAGCTGTCCTTAGTACGAGAGGACCGGGATGGACGCACCGCTGGTGTACCAGTTGTTCTGCCAAGGGCATAGCTGGGTAGCTATGTGCGGAAGGGATAAGTGCTGAAAGCATCTAAGCATGAAGCCCCCCTCAAGATGAGATTTCCCATAGCGTAAGCTAGTAAGATCCCTGAAAGATGATCAGGTTGATAGGTTCGAGGTGGAAGCATGGTGACATGTGGAGCTGACGAATACTAATAGATCGAGGACTTAACCATATAATATGAAGCTAATGTTATCTAGTTTTGAGAGAATATAAAAAACTTATTGACATTAAATGTCGAATGAGTTATGATAATTCTTGTCTTAAATGAATATAGTCTGGTAATGATGGCAGAGAGGTCACACCCGTTCCCATACCGAACACGGAAGTTAAGCTCTCTAGCGCCGATGGTAGTTGGGACCTTGTCCCTGTGAGAGTAGGACGTTGCCAGGCTATTTATATCATCGCGGGGTGGAGCAGTACGGTAGCTCGTCGGGCTCATAACCCGAAGGTCGCAGGTTCAAATCCTGTCCCCGCAACCAAATGGTCCCGTGGTGTAGTGGTTAACATGCCTGCCTGTCACGCAGGAGATCGCCGGTTCGACCCCGGTCGGGACCGCCATTTTATATAAAGAAAAGAACGAAACAAGTTGTTTCGTATTTTTTTATTTGTTTTAACAAAAAACTAATAAAGACAGTCAAACTATCCTTAGGAAAACTCCTAAGGACTTTTTTATATATTTAAAACCTGTATAATAAAGAGCAGAGAACATTGTGAGTAAAGTAGGTGAAGTCTGTGAGTAAATATGAAATAACAACAAAATCTTCCGAAGAAACCCAGCGATTATCAGAAAAATTAGGGAGACTTGTAAAAGAAAAAGATGTAATTATTTTAGAAGGTGATCTTGGAGCTGGCAAAACGACTTTTACGAAAGGACTAGCAAAAGGTCTTGGAGTGAAAAGAGTCGTAAATAGTCCTACCTTCAATATTATTAAAGAATATAAAGGAAGATTACCGCTATATCATATGGATGTGTATCGTTTAGCGGAAAGTGAAGAAGATTTAGGATTTGATGAGTATTTCTATGGTGAAGGGATCACAGTAGTAGAATGGGCTCATTTAATAGAAGTATATTTACCGAATGAGAAGTTGCAAATTAGTTTATTCCATGCTGGAGATGATACAAGAAAAATTGTACTCGAGCCAATTGGAGATCGCTATATTAGATTATGTGAGGAGCTATTACAAGATGAAAGTACTAGCAATTGATACTTCAAATTACGTAATGGGTGTATCCCTTATTGAGGAAGGGAACGTGATTGGGGAAATCATTACAAATTTAACAAAAAACCATTCTGTACGTCTTATGCCAGCTGTAGAGAAACTGTTAAAAGAATGCGGTGTAAAACCGAAAGAATTGACTAAAATTGTTGTAGCAGCTGGACCGGGATCATATACAGGTGTTCGTATAGGTGTGACAGCGGCAAAAACATTAGCTTGGTCACTTCAAATACCAATTGTAGGTGTATCAAGTTTGGAAGTGGTGGCTGCAAATGGTACTAATTTTAATGGACTAATTTGTCCTTTATTTGATGGCCGACGTGGTCAAATTTACACGGGGTTATATACATATGAAGGAGAGCGTATAACTTCAATAGAAGAAGACCGAATTATTCTTATTGTTGACTGGTTGCAAATGTTAAAAGATAAAGAACAGCCTGTTTTATTTATTGGTAACGATGTTAAATTGCATAAAGAAACAATTGTAGAATATTTAGGTGATCAAGCTGTATTTGCTCCGTTCACTAAGAATAACCCGAGACCAAGTGAATTAGCATGTTTAGGATTACAAAAAGAAGAACAAGACGTGCATACGTTTGTTCCTAGCTATCTCCGTTTAGCTGAAGCTGAAACAAAATGGTTAGAAAGTCAAAAACAATAGGGGCCTACAGAAGATGGATATGATATTTAGAAAGATGGCACTCGATGATATTGCTCAAATTGTAGCTATTGAAGAAGCATCTTTTTCAACCCCTTGGACTGCAGATGCCTTTCACCGTGAATTAGAGGTGAATGAACATGCACATTATGTCGTGCTAGAAAAAGATGGTCTCGTAATTGGATATTGTGGATTGTGGATAATTATTGATGAATCACATGTAACAAATATAGCTATCCTGCCGGAATATAGAGGTCAAAAGCTAGGGGATGCCTTATTGAAAGAAGTCATTTCCGAAGCGAAAGGGTTAGGAGTAAAAACAATGACACTTGAAGTACGCATGTCAAATGAAGTAGCAAAGCAGTTATACAGAAAATACGGATTTCAAAATGGTGGGATTCGTAAACGATACTATGCAGACAATCAGGAAGATGGTCTTGTAATGTGGGTGAATATATAATGGAAAAAAATACGATTATACTTGGTATTGAAACAAGCTGTGATGAAACAGCTGTAGCAGTTGTTAAAAATGGAACGGAAATCATTGCGAATGTCGTTGCATCGCAAATTGAAAGTCATAAGCGTTTTGGCGGAGTAGTACCAGAGATTGCATCCCGTCATCATGTAGAAGAAATCACAGTTGTGTTAGAAGAAGCTTTAAAAGAAGCGAATATCACTTTTGAGGATATTGATGCAATTGCTGTAACAGAAGGCCCAGGTTTAGTCGGAGCACTTTTAATAGGTGTAAATGCAGCGAAAGCTGTGGCTTTTGCTCATGATATCCCTCTAGTTGGTGTTCATCATATTGCTGGTCATATTTATGCGAATCGTTTAGTAAAAGAAGTACAATTCCCGTTACTATCGCTTGTTGTATCCGGTGGACATACGGAGCTTGTTTATATGAAAGAACATGGTTCATTTGAAGTGATTGGTGAAACGCGAGATGATGCGGCAGGAGAAGCTTACGATAAAGTAGCTCGTACATTATCAATGCCTTATCCAGGTGGTCCTCATATTGATCGCCTTGCACATGAAGGAAAACCAACAATTGATTTGCCTCGTGCGTGGCTAGAACCTGATTCGTATGATTTCAGCTTTAGTGGATTGAAATCAGCAGTTATCAACACTGTGCATAACGCAAAACAGCGCGGTATAGAAATTGCACCAGAAGATTTAGCAGCAAGTTTCCAAGAAAGTGTAATAGATGTACTTGTAACGAAAGCGTCTCGTGCAGCAGATGCTTACAATGTAAAACAAGTGCTTCTTGCTGGTGGAGTAGCTGCTAATAAAGGGCTTCGTGCACGTTTAGCAGCAGAATTTGCACAAAAAGAAAATATAGAGCTAATTATTCCTCCTCTATCTTTATGCACAGATAATGCAGCGATGATTGCGGCTGCAGGTACAATTGCATACGAACAAGGAAAACGCGCTACATTAGCTTTAAATGCAAATCCAGGATTAGATATTGAAGCATAGTTATACACAAAATTAACCACAGCTTGTGGATAAAACCCGAATTATCTGTTGATAATTTGGGTTTTTTTGTGTACATAAAATGTGTATAACTTTTTATGTAGTTGTGGATAATGTGGAAAAGTTATTTGAAAGTTTATATTATAAAGGTGGATATGTGTATAACCTTGTGGATAACATAGAGGAAGTCTGACCTTTGAGGAAATTCTTTTTTGGGAAATAAAAAACAAAGAGATGTCCAAAAAACATTTTGAAACATCCTCCTCTTATTATATAAGGTGCTACTATTGTCAATCCTTGTCGAATCGGTTATATAATTTTATTTACTATGGTATTGATTCCAAAAAAGAAAATAAAAAGGAGGTCATCTCGTCAAAAAGCCCGACTTATGAGACATCCTCCTCTTTTAAATTCTCTTATATATGCAGTTCTTCCCATTCTGCCATACAAGCTTCAAGTTGTTCTTGCAGTGTTTGCTTTTTAGTTGTAATTTCACTAGCCTTTTCATAATCTGCATATATTTCTGGTAAGCAAAGCTGATCTTCTAACGTAGCAATTTCTTCTTCTAAGCCTACGATATTTTGTTCCAGTTCTTCAATTTTTCGAGTACGTTGACGCTCTAGCTGTTTACGTTCTTTTTCTTCGAGATAATTTAATTTTTCTTGTGCCACCACTTTTTGAACAGGTACTTCATCTTCTTGCTCTAGTTCCGCACGTTCAATCATTTCATTTTTCTTTTCAACGTAATAATCGTAATCACCTAAATATTCTTGTGCACCTTCTGTTGATAACTCAACAACGGTTGTCGTTACGCGATTAATAAAATAGCGGTCATGAGAGACGAATAGAAGAGTACCTGGGTAATCAATTAAAGCATTCTCCAAAATCTCTTTACTATTTAAATCAAGATGGTTTGTTGGCTCATCGAGAATTAATAAATTGGATTTTTGCATCATAAGTTTTGCAAGAGCTAGTCGAGCCTTTTGTCCACCACTAAGAGAAGATACTGGTTTGAGTACATCATCCCCTGTGAATAAAAAGTTGCCTAGTATAGTGCGAATTTCTTTTTCGGGCTGCAATGGATATTCATCCCATAATTCATTTAAAACTCGCTTCGAAGATGTTAAGTTGGCTTGTTCTTGATCATAATAACCAACAGATACGTTTGACCCGAAAGCAACGTTTCCATGTAATAGCTGTAACTTATTCACAATGGATTTTAATAATGTAGATTTTCCAATTCCGTTTGGCCCAACTAAGGCAACACTGTCACCGCGAGTTAAGCGCATATTTACATGTTCAATAATCGGTTCCTGATAATAGCCAATAGTTGCATCTTTCACTTGTAAAACATCATTTCCACTTTGTTTTTCAATATCGAAGTGGAAGGAAGCTGATTTAGAATCGCCTAATGGTCTAGTTAATACTTCCATTCTGTCTAATTGTTTACGGCGACTTTGAGCGCGTTTTGTCGTAGATGCACGAGCTATATTTTTTTGTACAAAGTCTTCCAGTTTAGAAATTTCATCTTGTTGTTTTTCATAACGCTTCATTTCTTGCTCGTATAGAGCTGATTTTGAGTCTAAATATTTACTGTAGTTACCAACAAATCGTCGGCTTTCCTTATTAGAAATTTCGTATACTTGTGTAACGAGTTTATCTAAGAAATAACGGTCATGGGAAACGATTAAAATCGCGCCAGGATAGCCTTGTAAATATTGTTCAAGCCATGTTAGTGTCTCGATGTCCAAATGGTTTGTAGGTTCGTCTAAAATAAGTAAGTCTGGTCTAGTTAATAATAATTTCCCAAGAGCTAATCGAGTCTTTTGTCCACCACTTAATGTGGAAATTTTCGTCTGATGCGTTTCAACTGGGAAGCCAAGACCGCTTAAAATTGAGCGTATATCCGCTTCGTACTGATAGCCGCCTTGATCTTTATAATCTAATTGTAATTGGTCATAATCAGCTAATAATTTCTCATATATAGCCGCATTTGAAAAGTTTTCTTCTTTTCCCATCTCTTGCTCTAGCCTTCGAAGTTTTGTCTCCATCTGCTGCAAGTGTGTAAAGACGGTTAACATTTCATCCCAAATTGTTAAAGACGTTTCTAATCCGGTATTTTGAGCTAAATACCCCATTGAGACATCTTTCGGTTTTATAATTTCACCACCATCATGAGATAACTCGCCAGCTATTATTTTTAATAATGTAGATTTTCCAGCTCCATTTCGTCCGACTAATGCGATACGATCTTTTGTTTGTACTTCCAATTTTATGTTTGCAAGAATCGTTTCTGCACCGTATAATTTCGAAAGCCCATTCACTTGTAATAATATCAATGTTTTCACCTCAAATAATTTCTTAACTTTGCCATGTTTATATTTCTCAATCATACTAAAAATAGTGTATAGTTTAAAATAAAGAGAGAATACTTCTTCTCTTTATTATACAAGGAAATTCATGAGTACTAAACTTCTGTATTTGATTCAAGTATAAGAATAAAGATAGGAAGAGAGGAGAGGTTATATGGATCAGCAAAAAATTCCACAGGCCACTGCCAAACGATTGCCTCTATACTATCGATTTATCCAAAACTTATCTCTTTCTGGTAAGCAACGTGTTTCATCAGCCGAATTGAGTGAAGCGGTAAAGGTTGATTCCGCAACTATTCGAAGAGATTTTTCATATTTTGGAGCGTTAGGGAAAAAAGGATATGGATATAACGTAAATTATTTATTATCATTTTTCCGTGAAACACTCGACCAAGATGATATAACACGCGTGGCACTTATTGGAGTAGGTAATTTAGGGACCGCTTTCTTACATTATAATTTCACGAAAAACAATAATACAAAAATTGAAATGGCGTTTGATGTTAGTGAAGAGAAAGTTGGAACAGAAATCGGAGGCATTCCTGTATATCATTTGGATGAACTAGAAGAACGTTTATCAACTGATATACAAGTGGCAATATTAACAGTACCCGCTACAGTAGCGCAATCTGTGGCAGATAGATTGGCAGAAACGAACGTGCATGGTATTTTAAATTTCACACCAGCACGCTTAAATGTGTCAGAGAATATAAGAATTCATCACATTGATTTAGCTGTAGAGTTACAAACGCTTGTTTACTTTTTGAAGAATTATCCACAATAAAACGCAGAGGAGATGACCTCTGCGTTTTATTATTGTTTTTTCTTTGTGAATTTAACTAAGATAAGGCGAAGTGCCAAATTAAAATCAATTGTTGCCATAACTGCAAATAGTATTGTCCACATATTCCAGATTGTATCTGTTACGTTCGTAATGGCGAAGCGTGTAAAGATACATCCAAGAAGAAAGTACAATGCAGCCATGAACAATGGTGAGTTTCTCATACTAAAAATCCTCCGATAAAGCCTTGCATTTTTTCAGCTTCTTTAATCATTTCTTGAATTTGCTCATTGCTCATAAAAATTTGTCCAATAGCGACTAATGTATTCATTGCCACATGGGCTGCTATAGGAACGATAATGCGTTTCGTTTGTACATATAAAAAGGCGAATACGAGCCCCATAGAAGTGTATACCAATAAGTGAGTAAAATCAAAATGAATCGCCGCGAATACAAGTGAACTAATGATAGCAGCAACAAAGAAATTAAATCTCTTATAAAGTGTGCCAAATAAAATTTTTCTAAATACGATTTCCTCTAAGATAGGTCCGATTATAGATACAACAATGAGGAACCAAGGTGTCGTTCTTGCAATTTCCATCAGCTTCATTGTATTTTCCGAACCTTGTTTAATTCCTAGTAGACGCATTTCGATCATACCGGCAATTATTTGGGAAGAGAAAGCTAAGAGAATACCGATTATAATCCAACCAACTGTAGCTGGGATCGTAACACGCATTTTATCTAAATGCCTGTCACGAATATCTATTCTAAGTAACCAAAGCACGATACATAATGCAACAAAGAAGCTAATGATTGCCCAATGTCCCGTTATGATTTGACCTTTTTCCTCCATGGTAAATCCTCTATTATCATAGAGCCCTGTTTTTAGGAGTAGTGGTAAGCCAACAATTCCAGATAACTGCATTAAAATGTATGTAACGATAATCCACCAATATTGTTTCTTCAAATGGTTTAACCATCCTTTCTAACTCTAGTGTATGAGATAAGGTAGGATAACATGTAAATATGCTACCTACGATATAAACTTTCATTTGAATTATATTTTTTTTGTAAATAAGTATTTGAAAATAAAATAGGAGACAGGAAAAAGTTGTACGTTTAGCGAAAACAACTTAGGGTGTCTTTCATATTGTAACATACAAGAAGTGGGAACAACGATTCATATAGTAAAGGCAGTAGAAGAAGTAATGATATATAGGAAAGTGCATAAAGTAATTTGCGAAAAAATTATGATTTTTTTACTTGCAAAAGAAATTGAGATTATTTATTATTAGAAGTGTGTTAGCACTCGTGTGACTTGAGTGCTAATAAATAAAATTTACATAACAAAATGAGGAGGTTATTGTTCATGCTAAAGCCATTAGGTGATCGCGTTGTAATTGAACTTGTTCAAGCAGAAGAAAAAACAGCAAGTGGTATTGTATTACCAGAAACTGCAAAAGAAAAACCACAAGAGGGTAAAGTTATTGCAGTAGGTACAGGCCGAGTGCTTGAAAATGGTGAGCGTGTTGCTTTAGAGGTAGCAGCAGGTGATCTTATCATCTTCTCAAAATATGCAGGTACTGAAGTGAAATACGAAGGTACAGACTACTTGATTTTACGTGAAAGTGACATTTTAGCAATTATCGGTTAATTATATACATTTTAAAAATCCAAGGGGGTCAATTATTATGGCAAAAGATATTAAATTTAGTGAAGAAGCACGTCGTTCGATGCTTCGCGGTGTCGACACTCTTGCAAACGCAGTAAAAGTAACGCTTGGACCAAAAGGTCGTAACGTTGTACTTGAGAAAAAATTCGGTTCACCACTTATTACAAATGACGGTGTAACAATCGCAAAAGAAATCGAATTAGAAGATGCATTCGAAAACATGGGTGCGAAATTAGTAGCAGAAGTTGCTAGCAAAACAAACGATGTGGCTGGTGACGGAACGACAACTGCAACTGTATTAGCGCAAGCTATGATTCGTGAAGGTCTTAAAAACGTAACAGCTGGTGCAAACCCAATGGGTCTTCGTAAAGGTATCGAAAAAGCTGTTACTGCTGCAATTGAAGAATTAAAAGCGATTTCTAAACCAATCGAAGGTAAATCTTCTATCGCACAAGTAGCTGCTATTTCTTCGGCTGACGAAGAAGTAGGTCAATTAATCGCTGAAGCAATGGAGCGCGTTGGTAACGACGGCGTTATTACTTTAGAAGAATCTAAAGGATTCACAACAGAATTAGACGTAGTAGAAGGTATGCAATTTGATCGTGGATATGCATCTCCTTACATGATTACTGATTCTGACAAAATGGAAGCAGTTCTTGATAACCCATACATTTTAATTACTGACAAAAAGATTTCTAACATCCAAGAAATCTTACCAGTATTAGAGCAAGTGGTACAACAAGGTAAACCACTTCTTATCATTGCTGAAGATGTAGAAGGCGAAGCGTTAGCTACATTAGTAGTGAACAAACTTCGTGGTACATTCAATGTAGTTGCTGTTAAAGCTCCTGGATTTGGTGACCGTCGTAAAGCAATGCTAGAAGATATCGCAATCTTAACTGGTGGCGAAGTAATCACTGAAGAATTAGGACGTGACTTAAAATCTGCTACAGTTGAATCTTTAGGACGCGCTGGTAAAATTGTTGTAACGAAAGAAAACACAACTGTAGTTGAAGGTATTGGAAATTCACAACAAATCGAAGCTCGCATCGGTCAAATCCGCGCGCAATTAGAAGAAACTACTTCTGAATTCGATCGTGAAAAATTACAAGAGCGTCTTGCTAAACTTGCGGGCGGTGTAGCAGTAATTAAAGTAGGTGCAGCAACTGAAACTGAGTTAAAAGAGCGCAAACTTCGCATTGAAGATGCACTTAACTCAACTCGTGCAGCAGTAGAAGAAGGTATCGTTGCAGGTGGTGGTACTTCACTTATGAACGTATACACAAAAGTAGCTTCTATCGTAGCTGAAGGCGACGAAGCAACAGGTATCAACATCGTACTTCGTGCACTAGAAGAGCCAGTTCGTCAAATCGCAATCAACGCTGGTCTAGAAGGATCTGTAGTTGTAGAGCGTCTAAAAGGCGAAAAAGTAGGCGTTGGTTTCAACGCAGCTACTGGCGAATGGGTTAACATGCTTGAGTCTGGTATCGTAGATCCAGCTAAAGTAACTCGTTCTGCACTTCAAAACGCAGCGTCTGTTGCAGCTATGTTCTTAACAACTGAAGCTGTAGTTGCTGACAAGCCAGAACCAAATGCACCAGCAATGCCTGACATGGGCGGCATGGGCATGGGTGGTATGGGCGGAATGATGTAATTCCGTTCTCCCGAAAAACATCCACTTCTATATAGAAGTGGATGTTTTTTTATGTTTTTGAGCGCAGGAAAATAATTTCTGTAGAATTTTGTCGCTTTCTCTCTTGACCATATCGATACTTCATTGTTAGAATCTAGGAAGATAATATAAAACAATCCTTCATATATCCTCGATGATATGGTTTGAGAGTCTCTACCGGGTTACCGTAAACAACCTGACTATGAAGGCAGTGCGTCTTATATTTATAAAGAGCGGAAGACTATCTTTCTTTATAAAGCCAGACCCCTGCCTTTTCTTTGTCATGAGACTAGAGGCGGAGGACTGGCTTTTTTTATTATATTAGTAATGCTTTTCGCCAAATTGGTGAAAATATTTATATACGAGAACTAACGTTGGGGTGATTATTTTGAAGAAGCAGCATGATACAATTATCGTTTTAGATTTTGGGAGTCAGTACAATCAGTTAATAGCACGTCGAATTCGTGAGTTCGGTGTATACAGTGAACTTCATCCACATACAATTACTGCAGAAGAAATTAAAGCAATGAATCCAAAAGGGATTATCTTCTCTGGTGGACCAAATAGTGTATACGGTGAAGGCGCATTACATTGTGATGAAAAAATCTTTGAACTAGGATTACCGATCTTCGGTATTTGTTACGGTATGCAGCTTATGACACAACACTTCGGTGGTAAAGTAGAACGTGCAAACCACCGTGAGTATGGAAAAGCTGTTCTTAAAGTAGAGAACGAATCAAAATTATATGCGAACCTTCCAGAAGAGCAAGTTGTATGGATGAGCCATGGTGACTTAGTAACTGGTTTACCTGAAGGATTCGTAGTAGATGCAACAAGTGAGTCTTGTCCAATTGCTGGTATGAGCAATGAAGGGGAAAACTTATACGGTGTACAATTCCACCCAGAAGTACGTCACTCTGAGCACGGAAACGATTTAATTAAAAACTTCGTATTCGGCGTATGTGGTTGTTCTGAAGGATGGAACATGGAGAACTTTATCGAAGTAGAATTAGAGAAGATCCGTGAAACTGTTGGAGACAAAAAAGTATTATGCGCACTTAGTGGCGGTGTAGACTCTTCTGTTGTAGCAGTATTAATTCATAAAGCGATTGGTGACCAATTAACATGTATTTTCGTGGACCACGGTTTACTTCGTAAAGATGAAGCAGAAGGTGTTATGAAAACATTTAGCGAAGGCTTCCATATGAACGTTATTAAAGTGGATGCACAAGAGCGCTTCATGAACAAGTTAAAAGGTGTAGAAGATCCAGAGCAAAAACGTAAAATCATCGGTAATGAATTCATTTACGTATTTGATGATGAAGCTTCTAAATTACAAGGAATGGACTTCCTAGCGCAAGGTACACTTTACACGGACATCGTTGAAAGTGGTACAGCAACTGCACAAACAATTAAATCTCACCATAACGTTGGTGGACTTCCAGAAGACATGCAGTTCAAATTAATTGAGCCTTTAAATACTTTATTTAAAGACGAAGTACGTGTATTAGGATCAGAACTAGGAATTCCTGATGAAATCGTATGGCGTCAACCGTTCCCAGGTCCAGGACTTGGTATTCGTGTATTAGGTGAAATTACAGAAGAGAAATTAGAAATCGTTCGTGAATCTGATGCAATTTTACGTGAAGAAATTATAAAAGCAGGATTAGACCGCGAAGTTTGGCAATACTTCACTGCGCTTCCTGGTATGCGTAGCGTAGGTGTGATGGGTGACGAGCGTACTTACGATTACACAGTAGGTATCCGTGCAGTAACATCTATCGATGGTATGACAGCTGACTGGGCACGTATCCCTTGGGACGTATTAGAGAAAATCTCTGTACGTATCGTAAACGAAGTAAAACACGTTAACCGTATCGTGTATGATATAACGAGTAAGCCACCAGCAACTATTGAGTGGGAATAGTATTGTAATAAAAAAGATCCATCTATCGTTCATGTATAGATGGATCTTTTTGTTTTTACCCTTAATACGAACGAAAATATAAAAGTTTATAAAAATGTTCGTTTTTAAATTGACAAAACCACCTCCTCGAGTTAATATGAGTATGTAATTCAAACGAAAAGTGAATATTATGCCGTCGTATAATATCGGGGATATGGCCCGAAAGTTTCTACCTAGCTACCGTAAATGGCTTGACTACGAGGCGTTTTGATAAAGATGAGGGGAAACTTGTCTTTATTCATAGAACGCTTCCATGTATATGCAATGGAAGCCTTTTTTATTTTTATAAATAAAAGAGGGCTAGGGTGAAATACGGCGAGTAATCATATAACGGGGGAAACGTAAGATGAAACGCTATTTTCAGTTTGATGAACTCGGCACAAATTATAAAACAGAGTTCATAGCAGGTTTAACGACATTTTTATCTATGGCTTATGTATTATTTGTCAATCCTGCTACGCTGTCACTTGGAAATGTTAAAGGGTTACCAGCAGGTACAGGAATGGATCCAGGTGCAGTATTCGTTGCTACAGCATTAGCAGCGGCGATTGGTTCGTTAATTATGGGGATATTTGCGAAGTATCCGATTGCTTTAGCGCCAGGTATGGGAATAAACGCGTTCTTTGCTTATACAGCGGTGTTAACGATGGGAATTCCGTGGCAAACGGCGATTGCTGGAACATTAATGTCAGGTATTATCTTTATTATTCTTACTGCTTCAGGTATTCGTGAAAAAATTATTAATGCAATTCCAGTAGAGTTAAAGTTTGCAGTAGCGGCGGGTATCGGATTATTCATTGCCTTCCTTGGATTCCAAAATGCCGGAATTATCGTAAAGAATGATGCTGTCCTTGTTGGATTGGGGGATTTAACGAAGGGCACAACGTTATTAGCAATTTTCGGAGTTGTTATTACAATCATCTTCATGATTAAGAAAATAAATGGTGCTGTTTTCTACGGCATGATTCTTACGGCAATTTTAGGAGTAGCAACAGGATTAATTGATACTCCGAAAGCTGTGGTGGGAGCAATACCGAGTCTAGAACCGACGTTCGGTATGGCGTTAACTCACTTTGGAGACATTTTTACTGTTCAAATGGCGATTGTTATTATAACGTTCTTCTTTATCGATTTCTTTGATACAGCAGGTACGCTTGTAGCCGTTGCAAATCAAGCGGGATTAATGAAGAACAATAAATTACCACGTGCAGGAAAAGCATTATTTGCAGATGCGATTGCAACTGTAATTGGTGCGATTTTAGGTACATCAACAACAACGTCTTACATTGAATCGTCTGCGGGGGTAGCAGCGGGTGGACGTTCTGGATTTACAGCAGTTGTAACAGCAGGGTTCTTCTTACTGGCACTATTCTTCTCACCACTATTAAGTGTTGTGACACCAGCTGTAACAGCGCCAGCATTAATTATTGTAGGAATCTTGATGGTTTCATCTTTAGGAGAAATTGATTGGAAGAAATTCGAGATTGCAGTGCCAGCGTTCTTTACTATCATTTCAATGCCACTTACGTATAGTATCGCAACAGGAATTGCAATCGGGTTTATCTTCTATCCAATTACAATGGTTGTGAGTGGTCGTCGTAAAGAGATTCATCCAATTATGTATGTTATGGGAGTTTTATTCGTACTATATTTCATCTACGTTCGTAAATAAAGTGAAACTTTAATCAGCGTGGGGGAAACCCCACCCTGATTATTAGTTGAACCAATCGGGCTTTTACGGGCAGTTGATCTGCCACGTAGCATCGTTGCTTTGGGCAGTTTTTGAAGTGGGAGTCTTACTGCCCGTTAATGCGGGATAAAAGGGGTTTTTTGAAAGGTCTAGACTTGAGGGGAGTCTAGACCTTTTTTGCGTCTTCAGAAAATCTTAAGGATTTCCGAGCGTTTTTCTTCAGAAGTTTTCTTATAATAGAAGTTAGGGATTAAAAAAGTGATGGGGGAGATAGTATGGCCGGGGAAACGATACTTGTCGTAGATGATGAAAAAGAAATTAGGAACCTTATTACAATTTATTTAAAGAACGAAGGATATAAAGTACTGCAAGCAGGGGACGGAGAAGAAGGGTTACGTATATTAGAAGAAAATGAAGTGCACTTAGTCGTATTAGATATTATGATGCCGAAAGTAGATGGTATTCATATGTGTATGAAAGTAAGGGAAGCGAAGGAAATGCCGATTATTATGCTTTCGGCAAAAACGCAAGATATGGATAAAATTTTAGGATTAACAACAGGTGCAGATGATTATGTAGCAAAACCGTTTAATCCGTTAGAGTTAATCGCAAGAATTAAATCTCAGCTACGTCGTTATATGAAAATGAATGGCTTTGCTATTCAAAATGAGGACGAGTTAGAAATTGGAGAGATGAAAATAAACATCTCCACTCATACAGTCATTGTGGATGGAGAAGAAGTGAAACTGACCCCGAGGGAATTTTCAATTTTAGAATTACTAGTCCGTAATCCGGGGATGGTCTTTAGTGCGGAACAAATTTATGAAAAGGTTTGGAACGAAAGATCTTTCCAGTCGGATAACACGGTAATGGTTCATATTCGGAAAGTGCGTGAAAAGATTGAGGAGAATCCAAGGAAGCCAATATATATAAAAACAGTATGGGGAGTGGGGTATAAGATTGAAAAAGATATTTAATCCATTTACTTATGTTAGGAAAATTCGAGAATTAATTGGAAAGATAGTGAAGAGTGTGAAACGGAGTATACGAATTCAACTTATTACTGCGTTTACTGCTTGTGCGTTGTTAGGGATTTTGTCAGCGAAGGCAGCAGCACCGTTTTTTGAGAATGCGAATCGAGAGGCGACGATCGATTATCGGGTTGGTATGGAACAAATTAATCAACAAGCTCAAAGCGTGGCAAATAGTTCAGTTCATGAAAATAAATTAGAAGCTATATCAACTATGATTGAAATAGAGAATCAAAATTTAGAACAAAACTCTAGAGCTTTAAAAGTATTGGTCACTGATGAGAGCGGTAAAGTTTTATATAAAACGAAGCAGGCGCAAGAAGAGCAAATTGATTTGCATAATACAATTCGTAATGCATCATCGTTTGCGATTAATTATATGAATGGTAGAAAAGAATTTGAAAGTACGAGAAAAGAATTTATAGCTTTTGCACCTATTACAATAGAAGATAAGAATTTATACATGTTTGTTAGTGGGATTCCAGAAGGTGAAGTAATATATGATACGCAAGAAGGACCGTTTCCGTTTTTCATAGGTGTACTTGTATTTATTTTCTCTTTCTTCTATATAACAAAGAGAAAGATGAAGCAAATTGAAGCGATGGCACAAGGTGTAAAAGAAATAGAAAAAGGAAACTTAGCGTACCGTATTGAGAAAAAAGGTGAAGATGAGATTGCGTCTTTAACTGAGAATATTAATAATATGGCGGAAGAGCTTATGAATAATATAGAAAAGGAACGTAAATTAGAGAAGCAAAAGAATGAGCTTATTACGAATGTATCTCACGATTTACGTACACCACTGACTTCTATAATGGGTTACTTGCGATTACTTCGAGATTCTAAATATGAAAATAAAGAACAACATGATGAGTATACGAGAATTGCTTTTGCAAAGTCGGAGCAGTTAAAGAACTTAATAGAAGATTTATTTGAGTATACGAAGTTAACGAATGAACAAGTTGTATTAGAAAAACAGGAAGTGTGTGTAAATGAGTTACTTGATCAATTAATAGAAGAGTTAGTACCACAAGCGGAAGAGCATGGCCTTATGTTTGTTAAGAAGTTTCCTGAGGAACGTGCATATGCGATGATTGATTCGGAAAAGATGGTTCGTGTATTCGACAACTTACTAATGAATGCAATTAAGTATAGTAAAGATGACGGAGAGATAAAAGTTTCTCTTCAAAGGCAGCGCAGGAATATACAAATTGTTATTGCGAATCATAGTGAAGAGTTTACGAGAGAAGAGTTAGGGAACTTGTTTGAACGGTTTTATAAGAAAGATCAATCTAGAAGTAGAGTAACAGAAGGTTCGGGGCTCGGATTAGCTATTGCGAAAAGTATTGTTGAGTTGCAAGGTGGTAGTATTCGAGCTGAGTATGAGGACGGGATCGTTCAGTTCATCGTTTCATTACCAATTATAGAAAAATAATAAATGAATAGAATGTTATAGGATAAAAAGGCTTATTTTAAAAGGAATAAGCCTTTTTATATTTTTTTAGAAAAACATATTGACGATTAGAGTTTAGAGGTGTAATATAAAAAAAGTCGCCGATAGCAACAACGCAGAAAGCGACAAAAGAAATAAAAAAAACTTGGTTGACATTGAAATATGAAAATGTTAACATAAGGGAGTCGCAAATGAGCGGCAAACAAGTTCTTTGAAAACTGAACGAAACAAACAACGTGAACGTCAATTTTTATTTTTAGATGCTAGACAAACTAACTTTATTGGAGAGTTTGATCCTGGCTCAGGATGAACGCTGGCGGCGTGCCTAATACATGCAAGTCGAGCGAATGGATTAAGAGCTTGCTCTTATGAAGTTAGCGGCGGACGGGTGAGTAACACGTGGGTAACCTACCCGTAAGACTGGGATAACTCCGGGAAACCGGGGCTAATACCGGATAATATTTTGAACTGCATAGTTCGAAATTGAAAGGCGGCTTCGGCTGTCACTTATGGATGGACCCGCGTCGCATTAGCTAGTTGGTGAGGTAACGGCTCACCAAGGCGACGATGCGTAGCCGACCTGAGAGGGTGATCGGCCACACTGGGACTGAGACACGGCCCAGACTCCTACGGGAGGCAGCAGTAGGGAATCTTCCGCAATGGACGAAAGTCTGACGGAGCAACGCCGCGTGAGTGATGAAGGCTTTCGGGTCGTAAAACTCTGTTGTTAGGGAAGAACAAGTGCTAGTTGAATAAGCTGGCACCTTGACGGTACCTAACCAGAAAGCCACGGCTAACTACGTGCCAGCAGCCGCGGTAATACGTAGGTGGCAAGCGTTATCCGGAATTATTGGGCGTAAAGCGCGCGCAGGTGGTTTCTTAAGTCTGATGTGAAAGCCCACGGCTCAACCGTGGAGGGTCATTGGAAACTGGGAGACTTGAGTGCAGAAGAGGAAAGTGGAATTCCATGTGTAGCGGTGAAATGCGTAGAGATATGGAGGAACACCAGTGGCGAAGGCGACTTTCTGGTCTGTAACTGACACTGAGGCGCGAAAGCGTGGGGAGCAAACAGGATTAGATACCCTGGTAGTCCACGCCGTAAACGATGAGTGCTAAGTGTTAGAGGGTTTCCGCCCTTTAGTGCTGAAGTTAACGCATTAAGCACTCCGCCTGGGGAGTACGGCCGCAAGGCTGAAACTCAAAGGAATTGACGGGGGCCCGCACAAGCGGTGGAGCATGTGGTTTAATTCGAAGCAACGCGAAGAACCTTACCAGGTCTTGACATCCTCTGAAAACTCTAGAGATAGAGCTTCTCCTTCGGGAGCAGAGTGACAGGTGGTGCATGGTTGTCGTCAGCTCGTGTCGTGAGATGTTGGGTTAAGTCCCGCAACGAGCGCAACCCTTGATCTTAGTTGCCATCATTAAGTTGGGCACTCTAAGGTGACTGCCGGTGACAAACCGGAGGAAGGTGGGGATGACGTCAAATCATCATGCCCCTTATGACCTGGGCTACACACGTGCTACAATGGACGGTACAAAGAGCTGCAAGACCGCGAGGTGGAGCTAATCTCATAAAACCGTTCTCAGTTCGGATTGTAGGCTGCAACTCGCCTACATGAAGCTGGAATCGCTAGTAATCGCGGATCAGCATGCCGCGGTGAATACGTTCCCGGGCCTTGTACACACCGCCCGTCACACCACGAGAGTTTGTAACACCCGAAGTCGGTGGGGTAACCTTTATGGAGCCAGCCGCCTAAGGTGGGACAGATGATTGGGGTGAAGTCGTAACAAGGTAGCCGTATCGGAAGGTGCGGCTGGATCACCTCCTTTCTATGGAGAATTGATGAACGCAGTTCATCAATAAACGTTGACTTGTTTTGTTTCGTTCAGTTTTGAGAGAACTATCTCTCAAGTTTAAATGTATGTTCTTTGAAAACTAGATAACAGTGTAGCTCATATTTTTTTAATTTTAGTTTGGTTAAGTTAGAAAGGGCGCACGGTGGATGCCTTGACACTAGGAGTCGATGAAGGACGGGACTAACGCCGATATGCTTCGGGGAGCTGTAAGTAAGCTTTGATCCGAAGATTTCCGAATGGGGAAACCCACTATACGTAATGGTATGGTATCCTTACCTGAATACATAGGGTATGGAAGACAGACCCAGGGAACTGAAACATCTAAGTACCTGGAGGAAGAGAAAGCAAATGCGATTTCCTGAGTAGCGGCGAGCGAAACGGAATCTAGCCCAAACCAAGAGGCTTGCCTCTTGGGGTTGTAGGACATTCTATACGGAGTTACAAAGGAACGAGGTAGACGAAGCGACCTGGAAAGGTCCGTCACAGAGGGTAATAACCCCGTAGTCGAAACTTCGTTCTCTCTTGAATGTATCCTGAGTACGGCGGAACACGTGAAATTCCGTCGGAATCTGGGAGGACCATCTCCCAAGGCTAAATACTCCCTAGTGATCGATAGTGAACCAGTACCGTGAGGGAAAGGTGAAAAGCACCCCGGAAGGGGAGTGAAAGAGATCCTGAAACCGTGTGCCTACAAATAGTCAGAGCCCGTTAATGGGTGATGGCGTGCCTTTTGTAGAATGAACCGGCGAGTTACGATCCCGTGCGAGGTTAAGCTGAAGAGGCGGAGCCGCAGCGAAAGCGAGTCTGAATAGGGCGTTTAGTACGTGGTCGTAGACCCGAAACCAGGTGATCTACCCATGTCCAGGGTGAAGTTCAGGTAACACTGAATGGAGGCCCGAACCCACGCACGTTGAAAAGTGCGGGGATGAGGTGTGGGTAGCGGAGAAATTCCAATCGAACCTGGAGATAGCTGGTTCTCCCCGAAATAGCTTTAGGGCTAGCCTTAAGTGTAAGAGTCTTGGAGGTAGAGCACTGATTGAACTAGGGGTCCTCATCGGATTACCGAATTCAGTCAAACTCCGAATGCCAATGACTTATCCTTAGGAGTCAGACTGCGAGTGATAAGATCCGTAGTCAAGAGGGAAACAGCCCAGATCGCCAGCTAAGGTCCCAAAGTGTGTATTAAGTGGAAAAGGATGTGGAGTTGCTTAGACAACTAGGATGTTGGCTCAGAAGCAGCCACCATTTAAAGAGTGCGTAATAGCTCACTAGTCGAGTGACTCTGCGCCGAAAATGTACCGGGGCTAAATACACCACCGAAGCTGCGAATTGATACCAATGGTATCAGTGGTAGGGGAGCGTTCTAAGTGCAGTGAAGTCAGACCGGAAGGACTGGTGGAGCGCTTAGAAGTGAGAATGCCGGTATGAGTAGCGAAAGACGGGTGAGAATCCCGTCCACCGAATGCCTAAGGTTTCCTGAGGAAGGCTCGTCCGCTCAGGGTTAGTCAGGACCTAAGCCGAGGCCGACAGGCGTAGGCGATGGACAACAGGTTGATATTCCTGTACCACCTCTTTATCGTTTGAGCAATGGAGGGACGCAGAAGGATAGAAGAAGCGTGCGATTGGTTGTGCACGTCCAAGCAGTTAGGCTGATAAGTAGGCAAATCCGCTTATCGTGAAGGCTGAGCTGTGATGGGGAAGCTCCTTATGGAGCGAAGTCTTTGATTCCCCGCTGCCAAGAAAAGCTTCTAGCGAGATAAAAGGTGCCTGTACCGCAAACCGACACAGGTAGGCGAGGAGAGAATCCTAAGGTGTGCGAGAGAACTCTGGTTAAGGAACTCGGCAAAATGACCCCGTAACTTCGGGAGAAGGGGTGCTTTCTTAACGGAAAGCCGCAGTGAATAGGCCCAAGCGACTGTTTAGCAAAAACACAGGTCTCTGCGAAGCCGTAAGGCGAAGTATAGGGGCTGACACCTGCCCGGTGCTGGAAGGTTAAGGAGAGGGGTTAGCGTAAGCGAAGCTCTGAACTGAAGCCCCAGTAAACGGCGGCCGTAACTATAACGGTCCTAAGGTAGCGAAATTCCTTGTCGGGTAAGTTCCGACCCGCACGAAAGGTGTAACGATTTGGGCACTGTCTCAACCAGAGACTCGGTGAAATTATAGTACCTGTGAAGATGCAGGTTACCCGCGACAGGACGGAAAGACCCCGTGGAGCTTTACTGTAGCCTGATATTGAATTTTGGTACAGTTTGTACAGGATAGGCGGGAGCCATTGAAACCGGAGCGCTAGCTTCGGTGGAGGCGCTGGTGGGATACCGCCCTGACTGTATTGAAATTCTAACCTACGGGTCTCATCGACCCGGGAGACAGTGTCAGGTGGGCAGTTTGACTGGGGCGGTCGCCTCCTAAAGTGTAACGGAGGCGCCCAAAGGTTCCCTCAGAATGGTTGGAAATCATTCGTAGAGTGCAAAGGCATAAGGGAGCTTGACTGCGAGACCTACAAGTCGAGCAGGGACGAAAGTCGGGCTTAGTGATCCGGTGGTTCCGCATGGAAGGGCCATCGCTCAACGGATAAAAGCTACCCCGGGGATAACAGGCTTATCTCCCCCAAGAGTCCACATCGACGGGGAGGTTTGGCACCTCGATGTCGGCTCATCGCATCCTGGGGCTGTAGTCGGTCCCAAGGGTTGGGCTGTTCGCCCATTAAAGCGGTACGCGAGCTGGGTTCAGAACGTCGTGAGACAGTTCGGTCCCTATCCGTCGTGGGCGCAGGAAATTTGAGAGGAGCTGTCCTTAGTACGAGAGGACCGGGATGGACGCACCGCTGGTGTACCAGTTGTTCTGCCAAGGGCATAGCTGGGTAGCTATGTGCGGAAGGGATAAGTGCTGAAAGCATCTAAGCATGAAGCCCCCCTCAAGATGAGATTTCCCATAGCGTAAGCTAGTAAGATCCCTGAAAGATGATCAGGTTGATAGGTTCGAGGTGGAAGCATGGTGACATGTGGAGCTGACGAATACTAATAGATCGAGGACTTAACCATATAATATGAAGCAAATGTTATCTAGTTTTGAAGGAATATACCTTCAATAGTTTGGTGATGATGGCAGAGAGGTCACACCCGTTCCCATACCGAACACGGAAGTTAAGCTCTCTAGCGCCGATGGTAGTTGGGACCTTGTCCCTGTGAGAGTAGGACGTCGCCAAGCAACTTTAAGACGAGTCAGAATGACTCGTCTTTTTTGTGTTTTAAACTTCTTATCAGCCTCAAGTAAGTAATCCTTATTATTTTGATCCTCTCATATTCATTTTCTTTCATCATTTTTGATGTGTAGTTTAAGATTTTCTATTCTATTTTTTGTAGAAGCAATCTATCGGTGTGTTAAAATAGTACAGTTGTTTTTCGAGGTACTTTAATATAGGAAGATTTAAATTTTTTAAGGAGATAATATGAAGAAGATAGGTGTAATTACTATAGTGGTTTTAGTCCTTCTAGCAATTACTTATATGTTAGTCGGGAATTATTTTTATAATTATGCGTTGAATGCGAAACAAGAGAAAGAGTTTTTAGAGGATAATCCTCACTTAGTAGAAACTGTGAATGCATCGGGAGGTGTGTTTGCTACAAATGAAGAAAAGGATGCGAACTTTGTATCAAATCATAAACCTAATATACGAAACATAAATTCTTTCGATAAGTTGAAATTAACAGGTTATGAATATATGAATGAACAATCTAGCCATAAATGGGCAATTGTAGTTCATGGATATGATAGTAGGGCATCGAAAATGACGAAATATATCCGGAATTTTTATGAAGAAGGATATAACGTCATAGCGCCAGATCTTCGTGGGCATGGAAATAGTGAAGGTGATTATATAGGGATGGGCTGGCACGATCGTAAAGATATTTTGATTTGGATTCAACAAATTGTAAAGAAAGACCCTAATGCTGAAATAGCACTCTTTGGAGTTTCAATGGGGGGAGCAACTGTAATGATGACTTCAGGTGAAGAGTTACCCTCTAACGTTAAAGTTATTATTGAAGATTGTGGATACTCAACTGTTATTGATGAATTTACTTATCAATTAAACGATTTATTCCACTTGCCGAAGTTTCCTGTTATGAATGCGGCAAATACAGTTACAAAATTAAGAGCTGGATATGATTTAGAAGAAGCTTCAGCTGTAAAACAAGTAGCGAAAAGTAAAACACCGATGCTATTTATTCATGGGGACGCTGATACATTCGTTCCTTATGAAATGTTAGATGAAGTATATAATGCTGCAAAAGTAGAAAAAGAGAAATTAATTGTTCCAGGTGCTGGACATGGAGAAGCCGAGAAGGTAGAATCGAATAAATATTGGAATACCATATGGGAGTTCGTGGGGAGATACATTCCAGCGTAATTAGATTGTTTTAGATTTGTATTTTGTATATACGATAATCAGAAGGAAACGTTTTTATACTTTTGATTATCGTTTTTTCTATTTAAAAACTCATTTTAGTTTGTAGTATATAAGGTTTGAAGCATAAATTTTTGAATTCCTTATTGCCAGTGCTACAATAATTGAAAACTACATGTTAATGAGGTGTTTCTATGAAAATTGAAGTATGGTCAGATTTTGTATGCCCATTTTGTTATATTGGGAAACGTAGATTAGAAATGGCTTTAGAGCAATTTCCGCATAAGAAAGATGTTGAAGTTGAGTTTAAAAGTTTTGAATTAGACCAAAATGCTCCAATCTATTCTGGAACAAGTATTAATGAAGTACTTGCATCAAAGTATGGGATTAGTATTGAAGAAGCTAAGCGTAATAATATACAACTAGGCAATCATGCAGCTAGTATGGGGTTAAGTTTTAATTTTGAAGAGATGAAGCCGACGAACACTTTTGATGCGCATCGTCTTGCCAAATTTGCAAAGGATCAAGGGAAAGAAAAAGAGATTACGGAAAATCTACTTTGTGCATATTTCACTGAATCGAAAAATTTAAGTGATGTGGATACGCTTGCTACTATTGCTGAAGCTTCAGGTTTAGATAAGCAAGAAGCTCTACATGTTATTAATGATAAAAGCGCATATGCAAATGATGTTAGAATTGATGAAGCGATTGCTCAGCAATATCAAATTTCGGGAGTTCCTTATTTTATTATTAATCAAAAGTATGCTATTTCAGGTGCGCAACCACTTGAAACTTTTGTTGGTGCACTTCAGCAAGTTTGGGAAGAAGAGAATCCTACACCTAAGTTACAAGAGCTTTCTTCAGAGGGTGGAAGCGATATGTCTTGTACGGATGAAAGTTGTTCTGTACCTTCAAAAGAACAATAGTTTTTATGATGGAATAGCAACCCATAGAGTGTTTCATGGGTTGCTTATCTATTCTTATAGAAGAGGTATATAAATAGATAAATTAATAACGTAAATAGGATTTATAAAAAAATGAAGTTTTTTATAAAAACATATTGACGATTGTAGGTTAGAGGTGTATTATAGAACAAGTCGCCGATAGTAACAACGCAGAAAGCGACAAAAGAAAATGAAAAACTTAGTTGACATTGAAATATGAAAATGTTAACATAAGGGAGTCGCAAATGAGCGGCAAACAAGTTCTTTGAAAACTGAACGAAACAAACAACGTGAACGTCAATTTTTATTTTTAGATGCTAGACAAACTAACTTTATTGGAGAGTTTGATCCTGGCTCAGGATGAACGCTGGCGGCGTGCCTAATACATGCAAGTCGAGCGAATGGATTAAGAGCTTGCTCTTATGAAGTTAGCGGCGGACGGGTGAGTAACACGTGGGTAACCTACCCATAAGACTGGGATAACTCCGGGAAACCGGGGCTAATACCGGATAATATTTTGAACTGCATAGTTCGGAATTGAAAGGCGGCTTCGGCTGTCACTTATGGATGGACCCGCGTCGCATTAGCTAGTTGGTGAGGTAACGGCTCACCAAGGCGACGATGCGTAGCCGACCTGAGAGGGTGATCGGCCACACTGGGACTGAGACACGGCCCAGACTCCTACGGGAGGCAGCAGTAGGGAATCTTCCGCAATGGACGAAAGTCTGACGGAGCAACGCCGCGTGAGTGATGAAGGCTTTCGGGTCGTAAAACTCTGTTGTTAGGGAAGAACAAGTGCTAGTTGAATAAGTTGGCACCTTGACGGTACCTAACCAGAAAGCCACGGCTAACTACGTGCCAGCAGCCGCGGTAATACGTAGGTGGCAAGCGTTATCCGGAATTATTGGGCGTAAAGCGCGCGCAGGTGGTTTCTTAAGTCTGATGTGAAAGCCCACGGCTCAACCGTGGAGGGTCATTGGAAACTGGGAGACTTGAGTGCAGAAGAGGAAAGTGGAATTCCATGTGTAGCGGTGAAATGCGTAGAGATATGGAGGAACACCAGTGGCGAAGGCGACTTTCTGGTCTGTAACTGACACTGAGGCGCGAAAGCGTGGGGAGCAAACAGGATTAGATACCCTGGTAGTCCACGCCGTAAACGATGAGTGCTAAGTGTTAGAGGGTTTCCGCCCTTTAGTGCTGAAGTTAACGCATTAAGCACTCCGCCTGGGGAGTACGGCCGCAAGGCTGAAACTCAAAGGAATTGACGGGGGCCCGCACAAGCGGTGGAGCATGTGGTTTAATTCGAAGCAACGCGAAGAACCTTACCAGGTCTTGACATCCTCTGAAAACTCTAGAGATAGAGCTTCTCCTTCGGGAGCAGAGTGACAGGTGGTGCATGGTTGTCGTCAGCTCGTGTCGTGAGATGTTGGGTTAAGTCCCGCAACGAGCGCAACCCTTGATCTTAGTTGCCATCATTAAGTTGGGCACTCTAAGGTGACTGCCGGTGACAAACCGGAGGAAGGTGGGGATGACGTCAAATCATCATGCCCCTTATGACCTGGGCTACACACGTGCTACAATGGACGGTACAAAGAGCTGCAAGACCGCGAGGTGGAGCTAATCTCATAAAACCGTTCTCAGTTCGGATTGTAGGCTGCAACTCGCCTACATGAAGCTGGAATCGCTAGTAATCGCGGATCAGCATGCCGCGGTGAATACGTTCCCGGGCCTTGTACACACCGCCCGTCACACCACGAGAGTTTGTAACACCCGAAGTCGGTGGGGTAACCTTTATGGAGCCAGCCGCCTAAGGTGGGACAGATGATTGGGGTGAAGTCGTAACAAGGTAGCCGTATCGGAAGGTGCGGCTGGATCACCTCCTTTCTATGGAGAATTGATGAACGCAGTTCATCAATAAACGTTGACTTGTTTTGTTTCGTTCAGTTTTGAGAGAACTATCTCTCAAGTTTAAATGTATGTTCTTTGAAAACTAGATAACAGTGTAGCTCATATTTTTTTAATTTTAGTTTGGTTAAGTTAGAAAGGGCGCACGGTGGATGCCTTGACACTAGGAGTCGATGAAGGACGGGACTAACGCCGATATGCTTCGGGGAGCTGTAAGTAAGCTTTGATCCGAAGATTTCCGAATGGGGAAACCCACTATACGTAATGGTATGGTATCCTTACCTGAATACATAGGGTATGGAAGACAGACCCAGGGAACTGAAACATCTAAGTACCTGGAGGAAGAGAAAGCAAATGCGATTTCCTGAGTAGCGGCGAGCGAAACGGAATCTAGCCCAAACCAAGAGGCTTGCCTCTTGGGGTTGTAGGACATTCTATACGGAGTTACAAAGGAACGAGGTAGACGAAGCGACCTGGAAAGGTCCGTCACAGAGGGTAATAACCCCGTAGTCGAAACTTCGTTCTCTCTTGAATGTATCCTGAGTACGGCGGAACACGTGAAATTCCGTCGGAATCTGGGAGGACCATCTCCCAAGGCTAAATACTCCCTAGTGATCGATAGTGAACCAGTACCGTGAGGGAAAGGTGAAAAGCACCCCGGAAGGGGAGTGAAAGAGATCCTGAAACCGTGTGCCTACAAATAGTCAGAGCCCGTTAATGGGTGATGGCGTGCCTTTTGTAGAATGAACCGGCGAGTTACGATCCCGTGCGAGGTTAAGCTGAAGAGGCGGAGCCGCAGCGAAAGCGAGTCTGAATAGGGCGTTTAGTACGTGGTCGTAGACCCGAAACCAGGTGATCTACCCATGTCCAGGGTGAAGTTCAGGTAACACTGAATGGAGGCCCGAACCCACGCACGTTGAAAAGTGCGGGGATGAGGTGTGGGTAGCGGAGAAATTCCAATCGAACCTGGAGATAGCTGGTTCTCCCCGAAATAGCTTTAGGGCTAGCCTTAAGTGTAAGAGTCTTGGAGGTAGAGCACTGATTGAACTAGGGGTCCTCATCGGATTACCGAATTCAGTCAAACTCCGAATGCCAATGACTTATCCTTAGGAGTCAGACTGCGAGTGATAAGATCCGTAGTCAAGAGGGAAACAGCCCAGATCGCCAGCTAAGGTCCCAAAGTGTGTATTAAGTGGAAAAGGATGTGGAGTTGCTTAGACAACTAGGATGTTGGCTCAGAAGCAGCCACCATTTAAAGAGTGCGTAATAGCTCACTAGTCGAGTGACTCTGCGCCGAAAATGTACCGGGGCTAAATACACCACCGAAGCTGCGAATTGATACCAATGGTATCAGTGGTAGGGGAGCGTTCTAAGTGCAGTGAAGTCAGACCGGAAGGACTGGTGGAGCGCTTAGAAGTGAGAATGCCGGTATGAGTAGCGAAAGACGGGTGAGAATCCCGTCCACCGAATGCCTAAGGTTTCCTGAGGAAGGCTCGTCCGCTCAGGGTTAGTCAGGACCTAAGCCGAGGCCGACAGGCGTAGGCGATGGACAACAGGTTGATATTCCTGTACCACCTCTTTATCGTTTGAGCAATGGAGGGACGCAGAAGGATAGAAGAAGCGTGCGATTGGTTGTGCACGTCCAAGCAGTTAGGCTGATAAGTAGGCAAATCCGCTTATCGTGAAGGCTGAGCTGTGATGGGGAAGCTCCTTATGGAGCGAAGTCTTTGATTCCCCGCTGCCAAGAAAAGCTTCTAGCGAGATAAAAGGTGCCTGTACCGCAAACCGACACAGGTAGGCGAGGAGAGAATCCTAAGGTGTGCGAGAGAACTCTGGTTAAGGAACTCGGCAAAATGACCCCGTAACTTCGGGAGAAGGGGTGCTTTCTTAACGGAAAGCCGCAGTGAATAGGCCCAAGCGACTGTTTAGCAAAAACACAGGTCTCTGCGAAGCCGTAAGGCGAAGTATAGGGGCTGACACCTGCCCGGTGCTGGAAGGTTAAGGAGAGGGGTTAGCGTAAGCGAAGCTCTGAACTGAAGCCCCAGTAAACGGCGGCCGTAACTATAACGGTCCTAAGGTAGCGAAATTCCTTGTCGGGTAAGTTCCGACCCGCACGAAAGGTGTAACGATTTGGGCACTGTCTCAACCAGAGACTCGGTGAAATTATAGTACCTGTGAAGATGCAGGTTACCCGCGACAGGACGGAAAGACCCCGTGGAGCTTTACTGTAGCCTGATATTGAATTTTGGTACAGTTTGTACAGGATAGGCGGGAGCCATTGAAACCGGAGCGCTAGCTTCGGTGGAGGCGCTGGTGGGATACCGCCCTGACTGTATTGAAATTCTAACCTACGGGTCTCATCGACCCGGGAGACAGTGTCAGGTGGGCAGTTTGACTGGGGCGGTCGCCTCCTAAAGTGTAACGGAGGCGCCCAAAGGTTCCCTCAGAATGGTTGGAAATCATTCGTAGAGTGCAAAGGCATAAGGGAGCTTGACTGCGAGACCTACAAGTCGAGCAGGGACGAAAGTCGGGCTTAGTGATCCGGTGGTTCCGCATGGAAGGGCCATCGCTCAACGGATAAAAGCTACCCCGGGGATAACAGGCTTATCTCCCCCAAGAGTCCACATCGACGGGGAGGTTTGGCACCTCGATGTCGGCTCATCGCATCCTGGGGCTGTAGTCGGTCCCAAGGGTTGGGCTGTTCGCCCATTAAAGCGGTACGCGAGCTGGGTTCAGAACGTCGTGAGACAGTTCGGTCCCTATCCGTCGTGGGCGCAGGAAATTTGAGAGGAGCTGTCCTTAGTACGAGAGGACCGGGATGGACGCACCGCTGGTGTACCAGTTGTTCTGCCAAGGGCATAGCTGGGTAGCTATGTGCGGAAGGGATAAGTGCTGAAAGCATCTAAGCATGAAGCCCCCCTCAAGATGAGATTTCCCATAGCGTAAGCTAGTAAGATCCCTGAAAGATGATCAGGTTGATAGGTTCGAGGTGGAAGCATGGTGACATGTGGAGCTGACGAATACTAATAGATCGAGGACTTAACCATATAATATGAAGCAAATGTTATCTAGTTTTGAAGGAATATACCTTCAATAGTTTGGTGATGATGGCAGAGAGGTCACACCCGTTCCCATACCGAACACGGAAGTTAAGCTCTCTAGCGCCGATGGTAGTTGGGACCTTGTCCCTGTGAGAGTAGGACGTCGCCAAGCAACTTTAAGATGAGTCAGAATGACTCGTCTTTTTTGTGTTTAATGAAATAAGCTTGTTATCTATGGTTCAAGAAACCTATTGATAACAAGCTTATTTGTTTAAAGGTAAGCGTATTTATATAAAATTGTTATTCATTATAGGCTTTACTTTGTTTCTTACATCGATAAGCTCAAAACGTTCATAAGCAAGTAGCATATTGTGTATTTGTAATAGGGGTAGCGTCACACATCCATCAACTTAAGGTATCTTTTTATACAAAATGTGGTTTTTTCACGTAGTCTTTTATTATCTTTTATAGATAGCATAAAAGTAGGCACATCAAATAAACCCTGACGGGTTTCAAATTTTTCGCTATGCTACCTGATGGGCAGAAGTGGTATACTCATACACAACACCTAAAATATCAAAGACTGTTTTTTTCTCATATCTGTGAGATTTTCGTCCGTTTCGCTGTAGGAGGTTAAACAGACGAAGGAGAATCTTTGATAATTCTTGGGTGTTTTTATGTAGTGCTTGATGAAAAAGTAAGAAATAATCTTTAATTATGTACATCGCTTTATATTCACTTAGTTCTTTCTGCTTCTTACGTAACAGGAGTTCTCTCATTTTAAACATAGTAGAAGAACATAATAGGATACTAATGAGTTGT
This sequence comes from Bacillus cereus group sp. MG9, assembly GCF_040459995.1. Lineage (NCBI taxonomy): Bacteria > Bacillati > Bacillota > Bacilli > Caryophanales > Bacillaceae > Bacillus > Bacillus cereus group sp. MG9. The sequence goes on from NZ_JARVHC010000001.1 coordinate 285,825, forward strand.
CCATAAAGGTGACATTCTAATCGCTCTTGTTTAATAGATTTACAACGATGAATTCGAAACCAAGATTTCCATATTTTAAATAACAGCTCAATTTGCCAACGTAGTGAATATAAATCATAGATTTTCTCTTTCGGTACCCATTCCGTAGGAATGTTTGTCATATATACCGTAATTCCTTGTAAAAGTTTCGTACGCTCTGTATATGTAATCCCTTTTTTCTTTTCACGAATAGCTCGATCATGTAGACGTTTCTGTTTTTGCTCCTCTGTACATCTATAAACCACAATGCGAGTGGGTAGTTTGTCTTTGCTCCCTACATATACATCATGTAATTCATACACTTGGCCAGGTTGTAATTGGTTCATGATGTCTTCCAAATGAATTTGTATATACACCGGTCTCAATTGAGCAGGTTTTGTTTTAAATACCACTGTTTCGAATTCTTTTCTATATATTTTAGTTGGCAATTTAAGACGTGATAAATAATACCCTTCCTTATCTTGGATCGATTTAAAGTCTTGTAAACGAAAGTACCCTAAGTCACGAATATACAGTTCATTCTTTTGTGTCATGTCCATTCGAGTCGCCCCATATGCCTGATCACTTCGTTTTCCTGGTTCAATTTTCACATCAGAAAACTCTCCACTCAACAAGTCATACTCTAATTGAATTTTTACACCAGCTGTATGACTACAGCCTCCGGCACCAGGATAAGTAGCTGCGAATCGATCTGGAACTTGAAAGGTTGTAGAATCAAGGATGCGAATCCGCTCAAAGTAAGCAGAAAGAGAATGAGAAATTGTAGATGACCCTCCAATTTTAGCTTGTAGAAGTGTAGTAAATACATTTCGAAAGAAGGCTACAGAAGCCGAGTTAAATCGTCGATTAAGTCCCTCAGGACTTAATAAAATTCCTGTTGAAGTTTCTAATTGACTACAAAGTTGAGTAAGAGAGGTTGTAGCGATTTGTTGATTTAACCATACACACAAAGATAAAAAATGGTGCCCATGGCACTTACGTTTTCGTTTCATTCCGCCTGCTTCTATAGCTAATTGATTCAGTGTAGCGGGAGACATATAGCGATATAACTCTTCGGCAAATAAAGACAGCTCTTGTTTTTGATGCATATTCATAAAAAGCACGTCACCCTTTCTCATTAACATAAGAGAATAGTAACGTGCTTTTAAGTTTAAGAATAGTCTAAATCCTTAAGTTGATGGATGTGGGGTAGTGTCACATGCCCATCAAGCTAAGATTTTGAAGTATCCCCAAAACGAAAATTTTATTATTTTACAGTTTTTTATGAGAATTTAACTCATTTTTTTCGTATTGGGGAACAACCAATTTCTTGACTTGATTTGAAATTAAAAATATAAACCTTTGCCCACTGGCTGAACAGTTTCTAACACAGTGTCAACCATGTCTTCATTAATTAGGGTTCTTATAATCCAAGCTGAGAGATCTTGAGCAGCAAAACAACCTGCAGCAGTCGAGATATTTCCTTCGTTTACGAAACTTTGTTCAATAACGTCTACATCAAATTCTTTTAGCTGTTCTACTACGGATGGATATGTAGTTGCTTTTTTGCCAGTTAACAATTTTTTAGCTCCTAGTAGTAGTGAACCAGAACACATAGAGCCTATTAATTGTCTTTGAGGATCTACATGAATGCTATTAAGATATTCTTGATTTTTATATAAATCTTGTACACCCTTACCACTTCCAAATATTACAGCGTCAGCAGAAGGAATATCAAATATGCTTCCTGTCATGGGAATACGTAAGCCAGACATGGATATATGAGTTTTTTCCGTTCCTAATAGTTGGACATTCCAATCAGAAATACCGCCAACTAAACGTACACGATTTAATAAATCCCATGGTAAAAAAACATCTATATCAGTAAAGTTATCGAAACAGACTATTGCAATTTTCATTCTCTAGCCCTCCGTTATTTAAATATTAAAAACATTTTAATTATAACAATTTCAAGTGGCGGTAGCGAGGTTTAAATTTTTTTAATAACCGGGTATCCCACCAGCGCCATCAAGCTAAAAAATTGTATCCATAAAACGAAAAAAACGCTATTCTTTTTGTAGAAATATACAGAAAGGATGGCGTTTTTTATGAATCTATCGATTCAAAATGAGTTTTATTTATTCGCCGAAGAACTACAGCAACACCTATCTCCACATGTTCTTCAACAACTCGCACAGGAGACAGGATTTGTAAAACGTAAAAGCAAGTATGGCGCACGAGATTTAGCTGCTTTATGTATTTGGATCAGTCAACATATAGCAAGTGATTCTCTCATTCGATTATGTAGTCAGCTTTATGCAAATACAGCTACACTCATGAGTCCAGAAGGACTTAATCAACGCTTTAATCCAGCAGCTGTCGCATTTCTTCGAGAAGTCTTTACTTCTCTTCTCACACAAAAACTCTGCTCAAATCACTCACTTTCTGCACACGTTATCTCTACTTTTAATCGTATCCGTATTTTAGATGCAACAGTGTTTCAACTGCCTGACCATTTCGCCACTGACTATCAAGGTTCAGGTGGGAGTAGTAATACGGCAGGCGTGAAAATCCAATTGGAATATGATTTACTTAGTGGTCAATTTCTTAACGTGCAGCTTGGACCAGGAAAGAATAATGATAAAACATACGGTACCATTTGCCTTGAAACCGTAGAAGCAGGCGATTTGTGTTTACGTGATCTTGGTTACTTCGATTTAGGAGACTTACAAACCATTCATGATAAAGAGGCTTACTATATCTCTCGGTTGAAGTTGAATACATGCATTTATATCAAGAACCCTGAACCAGAATACTTCAACAATGGTACGTTAAAAAAGCAAACAGAATACATCCAGCTTGATATGACACAAATGATGTCTGGTCTAATCCCTGGTGAAACGATGGAAATCCTGGAGGCATACATTGGCCAAAATCAGAAACTTCCAGCACGTGTTATTATCCATCGTTTAACCGATAATCAAACGCAAACACGTCTGAAAAACCAAGCGATACGTGAAAAGAAGAAAGGCATTGTCATGAAGGATAAAAGTAAACGTTTAATGGGCATGAATGTATATATCACGAACACGTCGCTAGAAGAAGTACCGACGAACTACGTGCATTCATTATATTCACTTCGTTGGCAGATTGGCGTGTCCAGATAAGGACACATTATCTAGTTGGTGAAAGTCCAATCGGGAGAATAGACTCCACTCCCGTAGCCTGAGAGGCGCCATGAAGTGAAAACGACATGGCGAAGCCCTCTGACATCACATGCAAAAGGCATGTGGGCAAATCTCCAGGTTGTAACGTACAGTGAACGTAGACGTAGCCTCGTTACACGCAATTCCGGTGGCTGAGACGGTCGATAACGTGCGAAAGCAGCAAGAACTGACCGAAACGAGTCTGGAACGGCAGTTCTCACCGGCGGGGTATCAGCGGCGACATGGAGAGAAAGATAATGTGGAAACTGGAGAAGCCCTCGACACCCGATGAAGAAACCTCATCGAGGAGACCGTCTCTATAACCGCGATCGGGAAGTGAGAATGGTAGGTGTCAGGGTGACGGAACGGATCGTAGTACCAGAGATCTGCGTGCAGCAAAACGCGCGGGGAGGGAAGGGTCCGAACCTGTAAATATTTCGTACGACCAAAGGAGGCAAGGGTGCCATGACAAAAACACCTATTACTTTGCAGGAACTAAGGCGACGAATCTATCAAAAGGCGAAGTCTGAACCTACGCATCGGTTTTGGGGACTATTTTCCCACATTACCAAACTAATAACCCTCCATGAAGCATATCAGCATGCGAGGAAAAACGGCGGTGCCCCAGGTATCGACGGTCAAAGTTTCGCTGATATAGAACTAGAGGGAGTTATACCGTTTTTAAAGAACATCCAAGCAGAACTGCAGGCTGGAACATATCAACCACAAGCTAATCGTAAAGTAGAAATCCCAAAAGCAAACGGCAAAATGCGGACACTGCAAATCCCGTGTATACGGGACCGTGTGGTCCAAGGAGCGCTAAAACTCATATTGGAAGCTATCTTTGAGGCTGATTTCTGCCCAAATTCCTACGGATTCCGACCAAAACGCTCCCCGCATCAAGCGCTGGCAGAAGTACGACGTAGTGTGCTGCGTCGTATGACCACAGTCATTGATGTTGATTTGTCACGTTACTTTGATACAATCCGGCATAACATCCTACTGAGGAAAATCGCAAATCGTGTCCAAGACCACCAAGTTATGCACCTAGTAAAACAGGTGGTAAAAGCCGCAGGAAAGATTGGAGTCCCGCAAGGGGGGCCGTTCTCACCACTCGCGGCAAACATCTACTTGAATGAGGTAGATTGGACATTTGATGCCATTCGGCGTAAAACGACGAATGGCAACTATGAAGCTGTGAACTATCACCGATTTGCCGATGATATGGTTATCACCGTAAGTGGGCACTCCAGTAAACGGGGGTGGGCTGAACTGGCACTGCGACGACTGCAGGAACAATTGGAGCCTTTGGGGGTTGAACTGAATCTTGAGAAAACACGGATGGTCGATGTCTTACAGGGAGAGTCTTTTGCATTTCTCGGATTTGATTTCAGGCGAGTACTGAACCGAAATAAGACCCGATACTTCATATGCATGATCCCAAAGAAGAAAGCCCGTACGGCAGTGAAAGCAAGAATCCGCGAACTCATTCAAAACGCAGGAGCTAAACCAGCACAAGATTTAGTAAAACAAATCAATGCCGTACTAAGAGGATGGGTGAACTACTTTCGGGTTGGAAATTCCAGCGGAGCATTTAGCGAAGTGCGTGACTATACGGAGATGAAAATCCGTACACTGCTGACGAGAAGGAAACGGCGACGAAAGCGTAGCATCGGATGGCAGAGATGGAGTAATGAATATCTCTATGGTGTACTGGGGCTCTACTGGGACTGGAAAGTCCATTCCCTCAAAAGTGCAGAGGGATACCGATGAAAGTGCCTGCCATTTGATAGGTCTCATAACCCTTTTGATGAAGTTTATGGGGTGAGCTGCTTGAGGGAAAACCTCACGAGCAGTTCTTATGGGGAGGGGCTGGAAACGGGTCATAACTGATACCGCGCCAGTTCTTTACCCGACAAATTTTGTTTAAAATGTGGAAGTCATTCTTTGAAATTGATGAATGTAAAGATATAAAAAGAGAACGCCTGGAATGCCATTTATATGGACAACTCATCGGCATTCTCCTCTGCTCTTCTACGATGTTTCAAATGCGACAGTTTCTGCTTGAAAAGAAAAAGCAGGAGCTGAGTGAATACAAAGCGATTTATATGATTAAAGATTACTTTCCGTTACTGTTTCAAGCGATAGCCGTTGGCACAGAAGAACTTTTAAAAATTCTGCATCGCCTTTATCAGCTGCTCAAAAAAAATGGTCGTAAATGTCATAGGTATAAGAAGATGACTGTCTTTGATATTCTAGGGATTGTGTATAAAACGACGGTGAAGCATAGACAAGCTGCCTAGCGAAAAAATTGCGTTTTAATAGGCCTCTTTGGCATGCCTACTTTTCTATCACTTGCTAGTTTTGAAACAAGGATCATTTCGTATCTAGTAATTTACTTGGTTAGCTTGATGGGCATGGGGTAGCGTCAGGAAAATGTGGATTTACAACGATAAGGAAATTCCAAATTAAAAAGCCCAACTTCTCTACAAATCAAAATAGAGAAATTGAGCTGTTCAGTTACTTCATTTATTTATTGAATTCATTAACTGGAAGAAGTATTCAGGTTTATGAGTCTTATTTAGGTTATGCCATGAATGTAATGCATCTGGTGTAAATACATCTATTTTTTTCAGTACCTCCATTGCAAATTCCAGAGGAGCTATTCCTGATGCGGTAATTAAATTCGCATCAGATACCGCAGATCCCAACTCATAGAATTTTTCTCCTTTATAGTTAGGACATACCATTTTAGTATATTCTAAGTTATTACTTGTATGCTTTCTAGTATCTAAGTATCCCATATTCGCGAGGCCCTCAGTTGCACCACAAATTGCAGCAACAATAGTGCCAAGCTCTAAAGCTTGGCCAATTCTTTCCAAGATAGGTTGATGAATTTCTTCACTCCAAGTACTCCCTCCTGGTAAAATTAAAAGATCTGTACTCTCAAGAGTACATTCATCAAGGGAAATATCTGGTTTTATGGTCAGTCCTCCCATAGTAGTAATCATTTCTTTATTAGCTCCTACTGTAATTACTTTTAAAGGTGCTAAATCTTTTTTGAAATATCTTCCTGAGTTTAGTTCAGCAATTAAATATCCATATTCCCAGTCCGACATTGTATTAAATACATATAAAAAAGCTTTTTTTGTGTGCATTCAATAACACTCCAATCACAATTGATATAGCTATTATAATATAACTTCCCTGACAGTTAACGTCAGGGGAGTTATCATACTTGATGAAATTTTATTAATTCCGACAGAACTTCAATAAGTCTTTTCTTAAGACTTATTGGCTCAATAACTTTAATAGATTTATTGTACGGTAAAAGTAAATAAGGTACATATGTATGTATCATATCTTTTTCAAGAAGAAAAACTGCTTGATTTGAAGTCCGTTCTTGTAAATAATGTCCTAAAAACCAATGTTGGCAAATATCAGCCAATACACTTTTATCCCCATTAAGAACCAAAGAAATAATCCCTTCCTTATCTTCTATAGTTGGAAGAAGACTTTTTATAAAAAAGTCACGTGCTGAAAAATTTTCTGGCCGGTTAAACTTATTTTCGGTTAGCATTAGACTTTCAATTCGATCTACTCTAAAACTACGGATATCATTCCTAAGATGACAAAATCCAATCACATACCACTTATTATTCCAATAGATAATTCTGTACGGATCGACCAATCTATAATTTAATTGCTTTTCGCCACTTTTATGGTAAAGAATTTTTACTGAGTACCCGTCAGCTACGGCTTGCTCCAATTCCTTCAAAAAAGGTTCCATAGAGAGTGAACTTAATCGACTTATTACTTCAAGACTAGTTAAATGTTGGTTTATCTTTGTTTCCTGTTCTTGATTTGAGTATTTACTTAGTTTTGAAATGGCCCTATTTAGTGCTTCACCTCCATAATATCCGGCTTCTTCTGCAAAAATAGCAGCGTGAAATAGTGAAGTTTGCTCCTCAAAATCAAAAAAAAGAGGAGCCTCAATAAAATTGTTCAATAAAGTGTATCCACCGTTATGTCCTGGTTCTGAAATTATAGGTACGCCACTTGTTGAAATTGTATCAATATAACGATACACAGTCCTTATATTCATCTCTAACTTTTCTGAAATTTGTTTTGCAGTAATTTTTTCACCTGAACGAAGCATCCACAGAATTGCTAACATATTGTCAATTTTAGGCATATAATTCCACCTCTATATGAAATTTATTTTCTATTATATATTTCTGATTTTTGGTATAACTCATCAACTTTCGTTCAGTTGCTGAAATTGCCTTGAAGGATTCTGGCTAGTTGAACTGACGCGTATATAACCGATCTTCCGCAAAATATCACCTCATTTTTGAGATAAATCTTATGAGACGCTCTTAACTATGATTTTATCAGTCTCCTACACTCTATTGATATATAATTGAACTAATTAACTGAATAATTATAGAAATGAGATGATGCTATGTGATAATGGCTTTAATTCGTGAATAGCAAAGAAGCTACCACATGTTAAATTGAAGTGAACCCGAATAGTGGTACATGAAAAAGTTTGAAGAAAAAAGTTCATTGTAACAGGGTATTTGTTTCATTTATCCCGCTATTCGCCGGGCAGTAAAACTCCCACCTCAAAATTCAGCTGGAGCAAAGAAGTTAGGTGGGAGCCCTGCTGCCCGTAAACGCCCGATTGGTGAAGGCTGATAATCAGTGGGGGATCAACAAAACCCCCACTGATTAAAGTTTCACTTTATTTGTTTTAAATAGTTATATGGTGAAAGTGGTGGAGTTAAAAAGATAATAGCGCGTGTTCTTTTTTCTGAATCTGGCTTTTGAAGAGCGGCGATAATTTCAAAATATAGTTCTTGAAAGTCTTATGTATTACTTTCGCATATAACATTTTGGATAAAGATGTGTGGATTAATGTTTAGACTCTATAATCTTTTTTGTAGTTTGTTACACGAAATTCCCAAGGAAATCTCTGGGGCGGGAAGATCAGTTGTGAGTAGTAATATTGGAACTGCTCTTGTACATAGTGTTCAGCTTCTTTATAAGTTCTACTTGTTTCCTCTAGTAGTTGGATAAGAATCTTTTTTTTGTAGCCTTATAAATAAGGTAATTAAAGTATAATTGGCCACCGGTTGCTATTTGAACAGCATATTTGTCTTTATTATCACGGTGATATAAATAAGTTGGAGGAAGAATGGGTTCATCGGGAATAAAATCAGTTAGTTTGTTTTCTTATATACTCTATTTGTTCTTCTAATGGAAAAGCTTACGGTTGTCCGTATATAGATATAGGATACAACTCTTTAAATTTTATAATTTTGTAGCTTTTATATAGAAGATAAGTGTAAGTGAAAAATTATAGTGTGATTACTTAAATGCAAGGAAGTAGTGGTGTATAACAAGAGGTTAGAACGTTTGTTCTTGAATGGTGTAATGGGCATACTCAATCAATTGAGGCGCTTATTTTCTATTGGACATATGTGTTTAAAGAAGAGCTGCCATACTAGGTTCGGATTTCCAGTATAGCTTGTAACTTTACATACCTTAGTGAGGTGGTTCTTCAGTAAAGTATATTTCAATTATTAATATTGGATTTATTGACACTCCCATTGTTAAAGGGGCAACCTGATTAACATCAGTGTGATTCTTGCTACCAAAGGCGAAGTCCATTTTTGGTATCGCTGACGTGCAAGATTGTAGTGTGCCATCACTACTCTCACTATAGATCGTATAGGTTCGTGAGCCACGGTGCTATGACAGCTGCATGTTCATATGTTTTAGTGTCTTGTTCTTGTCTATAGTTGACGTGTATCAAAATAATGAGTGTTTTTCTATGAAAGTATCGTGAAATCTGTAAACGAACCAATTATTCTATTTCCAACTGGTTTTATGAAATAATCTACGAATGGTCCTTTACTCATCATAATTTTTAATATTAATTGAATCTAGTCTATAGTCGGTTCATTCTATTATGAATGGTTCAGGAGAGTGAAGAAGAGTGTGTGCACTGTTAGAAAGAGATATTGTAATTAAGATAAGGAGAGTAAATGAAGTTGCTAGAAAAGAATTTCTTGTGGAACCCAGTAATGTACGGGGGATAATCCTCTTGAAATAGAGAGGTTTGTTAGGGGAGATTAGTAGATAGAGGTAGACAATGATTGCTATTTAGTAAAGTCTTCGTGGATTCTTATGTAACCTTTACTAATCGGGAATTTATGGATCGTCAGGCTCACTACTAACTTCTTTGCTTCAGCCTAACTTTGAGGTGGGAGTCTTACTGTCCGCAAATAGCGGGATAAAGTGGTGTGAACATATTAAATTAAATATCTTTATAAAAAGGTATTGACGATTATCCTATAGAGGTGTAATATAGAACAAGTCGCCGATAGCAACAACGCAGAAAGCGACAAAAAAAATAAAAAAACTTGGTTGACATTGAAATATGAAAATGTTAACATAAGGGAGTCGCAAATGAGCGACAAATAAGTTCTTTGAAAACTGAACGAAACAAACAACGTAAACGTCAATTTTTATTTTTAGATGCTAGACAAACTAACTTTATTGGAGAGTTTGATCCTGGCTCAGGATGAACGCTGGCGGCGTGCCTAATACATGCAAGTCGAGCGAATGGATTAAGAGCTTGCTCTTATGAAGTTAGCGGCGGACGGGTGAGTAACACGTGGGTAACCTACCCATAAGACTGGGATAACTCCGGGAAACCGGGGCTAATACCGGATGATATTTTGAACTGCATAGTTCGAAATTGAAAGGCGGCTTCGGCTGTCACTTATGGATGGACCCGCGTCGCATTAGCTAGTTGGTGAGGTAACGGCTCACCAAGGCGACGATGCGTAGCCGACCTGAGAGGGTGATCGGCCACACTGGGACTGAGACACGGCCCAGACTCCTACGGGAGGCAGCAGTAGGGAATCTTCCGCAATGGACGAAAGTCTGACGGAGCAACGCCGCGTGAGTGATGAAGGCTTTCGGGTCGTAAAACTCTGTTGTTAGGGAAGAACAAGTGCTAGTTGAATAAGCTGGCACCTTGACGGTACCTAACCAGAAAGCCACGGCTAACTACGTGCCAGCAGCCGCGGTAATACGTAGGTGGCAAGCGTTATCCGGAATTATTGGGCGTAAAGCGCGCGCAGGTGGTTTCTTAAGTCTGATGTGAAAGCCCACGGCTCAACCGTGGAGGGTCATTGGAAACTGGGAGACTTGAGTGCAGAAGAGGAAAGTGGAATTCCATGTGTAGCGGTGAAATGCGTAGAGATATGGAGGAACACCAGTGGCGAAGGCGACTTTCTGGTCTGTAACTGACACTGAGGCGCGAAAGCGTGGGGAGCAAACAGGATTAGATACCCTGGTAGTCCACGCCGTAAACGATGAGTGCTAAGTGTTAGAGGGTTTCCGCCCTTTAGTGCTGAAGTTAACGCATTAAGCACTCCGCCTGGGGAGTACGGCCGCAAGGCTGAAACTCAAAGGAATTGACGGGGGCCCGCACAAGCGGTGGAGCATGTGGTTTAATTCGAAGCAACGCGAAGAACCTTACCAGGTCTTGACATCCTCTGAAAACTCTAGAGATAGAGCTTCTCCTTCGGGAGCAGAGTGACAGGTGGTGCATGGTTGTCGTCAGCTCGTGTCGTGAGATGTTGGGTTAAGTCCCGCAACGAGCGCAACCCTTGATCTTAGTTGCCATCATTAAGTTGGGCACTCTAAGGTGACTGCCGGTGACAAACCGGAGGAAGGTGGGGATGACGTCAAATCATCATGCCCCTTATGACCTGGGCTACACACGTGCTACAATGGACGGTACAAAGAGCTGCAAGACCGCGAGGTGGAGCTAATCTCATAAAACCGTTCTCAGTTCGGATTGTAGGCTGCAACTCGCCTACATGAAGCTGGAATCGCTAGTAATCGCGGATCAGCATGCCGCGGTGAATACGTTCCCGGGCCTTGTACACACCGCCCGTCACACCACGAGAGTTTGTAACACCCGAAGTCGGTGGGGTAACCTTTATGGAGCCAGCCGCCTAAGGTGGGACAGATGATTGGGGTGAAGTCGTAACAAGGTAGCCGTATCGGAAGGTGCGGCTGGATCACCTCCTTTCTATGGAGAATTGATGAACGCAGTTCATCAATAAACGTTGACTTGTTTTGTTTCGTTCAGTTTTGAGAGAACTATCTCTCAAGTTTAAATGTATGTTCTTTGAAAACTAGATAACAGTGTAGCTCATATTTTTTTAATTTTAGTTTGGTTAAGTTAGAAAGGGCGCACGGTGGATGCCTTGACACTAGGAGTCGATGAAGGACGGGACTAACGCCGATATGCTTCGGGGAGCTGTAAGTAAGCTTTGATCCGAAGATTTCCGAATGGGGAAACCCACTATACGTAATGGTATGGTATCCTTACCTGAATACATAGGGTATGGAAGACAGACCCAGGGAACTGAAACATCTAAGTACCTGGAGGAAGAGAAAGCAAATGCGATTTCCTGAGTAGCGGCGAGCGAAACGGAATCTAGCCCAAACCAAGAGGCTTGCCTCTTGGGGTTGTAGGACATTCTATACGGAGTTACAAAGGAACGAGGTAGACGAAGCGACCTGGAAAGGTCCGTCACAGAGGGTAATAACCCCGTAGTCGAAACTTCGTTCTCTCTTGAATGTATCCTGAGTACGGCGGAACACGTGAAATTCCGTCGGAATCTGGGAGGACCATCTCCCAAGGCTAAATACTCCCTAGTGATCGATAGTGAACCAGTACCGTGAGGGAAAGGTGAAAAGCACCCCGGAAGGGGAGTGAAAGAGATCCTGAAACCGTGTGCCTACAAATAGTCAGAGCCCGTTAATGGGTGATGGCGTGCCTTTTGTAGAATGAACCGGCGAGTTACGATCCCGTGCGAGGTTAAGCTGAAGAGGCGGAGCCGCAGCGAAAGCGAGTCTGAATAGGGCGTTTAGTACGTGGTCGTAGACCCGAAACCAGGTGATCTACCCATGTCCAGGGTGAAGTTCAGGTAACACTGAATGGAGGCCCGAACCCACGCACGTTGAAAAGTGCGGGGATGAGGTGTGGGTAGCGGAGAAATTCCAATCGAACCTGGAGATAGCTGGTTCTCCCCGAAATAGCTTTAGGGCTAGCCTTAAGTGTAAGAGTCTTGGAGGTAGAGCACTGATTGAACTAGGGGTCCTCATCGGATTACCGAATTCAGTCAAACTCCGAATGCCAATGACTTATCCTTAGGAGTCAGACTGCGAGTGATAAGATCCGTAGTCAAGAGGGAAACAGCCCAGATCGCCAGCTAAGGTCCCAAAGTGTGTATTAAGTGGAAAAGGATGTGGAGTTGCTTAGACAACTAGGATGTTGGCTCAGAAGCAGCCACCATTTAAAGAGTGCGTAATAGCTCACTAGTCGAGTGACTCTGCGCCGAAAATGTACCGGGGCTAAATACACCACCGAAGCTGCGAATTGATACCAATGGTATCAGTGGTAGGGGAGCGTTCTAAGTGCAGTGAAGTCAGACCGGAAGGACTGGTGGAGCGCTTAGAAGTGAGAATGCCGGTATGAGTAGCGAAAGACGGGTGAGAATCCCGTCCACCGAATGCCTAAGGTTTCCTGAGGAAGGCTCGTCCGCTCAGGGTTAGTCAGGACCTAAGCCGAGGCCGACAGGCGTAGGCGATGGACAACAGGTTGATATTCCTGTACCACCTCTTTATCGTTTGAGCAATGGAGGGACGCAGAAGGATAGAAGAAGCGTGCGATTGGTTGTGCACGTCCAAGCAGTTAGGCTGATAAGTAGGCAAATCCGCTTATCGTGAAGGCTGAGCTGTGATGGGGAAGCTCCTTATGGAGCGAAGTCTTTGATTCCCCGCTGCCAAGAAAAGCTTCTAGCGAGATAAAAGGTGCCTGTACCGCAAACCGACACAGGTAGGCGAGGAGAGAATCCTAAGGTGTGCGAGAGAACTCTGGTTAAGGAACTCGGCAAAATGACCCCGTAACTTCGGGAGAAGGGGTGCTTTCTTAACGGAAAGCCGCAGTGAATAGGCCCAAGCGACTGTTTAGCAAAAACACAGGTCTCTGCGAAGCCGTAAGGCGAAGTATAGGGGCTGACACCTGCCCGGTGCTGGAAGGTTAAGGAGAGGGGTTAGCGTAAGCGAAGCTCTGAACTGAAGCCCCAGTAAACGGCGGCCGTAACTATAACGGTCCTAAGGTAGCGAAATTCCTTGTCGGGTAAGTTCCGACCCGCACGAAAGGTGTAACGATTTGGGCACTGTCTCAACCAGAGACTCGGTGAAATTATAGTACCTGTGAAGATGCAGGTTACCCGCGACAGGACGGAAAGACCCCGTGGAGCTTTACTGTAGCCTGATATTGAATTTTGGTACAGTTTGTACAGGATAGGCGGGAGCCATTGAAACCGGAGCGCTAGCTTCGGTGGAGGCGCTGGTGGGATACCGCCCTGACTGTATTGAAATTCTAACCTACGGGTCTCATCGACCCGGGAGACAGTGTCAGGTGGGCAGTTTGACTGGGGCGGTCGCCTCCTAAAGTGTAACGGAGGCGCCCAAAGGTTCCCTCAGAATGGTTGGAAATCATTCGTAGAGTGCAAAGGCATAAGGGAGCTTGACTGCGAGACCTACAAGTCGAGCAGGGACGAAAGTCGGGCTTAGTGATCCGGTGGTTCCGCATGGAAGGGCCATCGCTCAACGGATAAAAGCTACCCCGGGGATAACAGGCTTATCTCCCCCAAGAGTCCACATCGACGGGGAGGTTTGGCACCTCGATGTCGGCTCATCGCATCCTGGGGCTGTAGTCGGTCCCAAGGGTTGGGCTGTTCGCCCATTAAAGCGGTACGCGAGCTGGGTTCAGAACGTCGTGAGACAGTTCGGTCCCTATCCGTCGTGGGCGCAGGAAATTTGAGAGGAGCTGTCCTTAGTACGAGAGGACCGGGATGGACGCACCGCTGGTGTACCAGTTGTTCTGCCAAGGGCATAGCTGGGTAGCTATGTGCGGAAGGGATAAGTGCTGAAAGCATCTAAGCATGAAGCCCCCCTCAAGATGAGATTTCCCATAGCGTAAGCTAGTAAGATCCCTGAAAGATGATCAGGTTGATAGGTTCGAGGTGGAAGCATGGTGACATGTGGAGCTGACGAATACTAATAGATCGAGGACTTAACCATATAATATGAAGCAAATGTTATCTAGTTTTGAAGGAATATACCTTCATCAGTTTGGTGATGATGGCAGAGAGGTCACACCCGTTCCCATACCGAACACGGAAGTTAAGCTCTCTAGCGCCGATGGTAGTTGGGACCTTGTCCCTGTGAGAGTAGGACGTCGCCAAGCAACTTTAAGACGAGTCGGAATGACTCGTCTTTTTTGTGTTTAATGAAATAAGCTTGTTATTAATGGCTCAAGAAACCCATTGGTAACAAGCTTATTTGTTTAAAGATAAATGTATTTATCTAATATGGACTTCCGGTAAAATCGTTATTTATCATATCTTCACTTTGTTTTTTACATCGATAAGCTTAAAACGTTCGCAAACGAGCAGCATATCTTCAGAAAAACTAAGACCAAGTTCGCTTAGTTCCTTTGTAAAAAACTGAATATGGGTATCTCTCCAGTAACTATAGGTACGATCGCCTTCGCCTTCAGCGATAGCGAATTCTTCAGTCACTTCATTCATTGGCATTATAGTTACTTCTATTGTCTTAATAATAGCTACAGGTTCCTCCTGACTATTGAGTACAATACTATAATCGTTAGTTGTTGGTAGTGGTTCATTTTCTAATTCATAAAAAATATGGCCCGAGCATGTTGCGGTTTTCACACCATCAATGACTAATTGAGCGAGATAATCAGGAGAATCACCAAATTGCCAAGCTGTAACAGATTCTGGTTTTTCATTGTTTCCCCAATAAGTATCCCAATATGATTGTGCTAATGGATTCATTTGTATATTTACCTCACTTTAATTAATATTTTAGTCTCTTTATAATCCCTGGGGAATTTCCTTATTTGTTAAATTCTTTAATTTTGAGTTTTAAAGTCTATTTATTAACAAGAATATATATAAGGTATTGCCCTCTGTAGCCTGTTCACACCTTCTTTTATTTCTTCAGTTGTTAAATATCCATACCCCATAATAATTCGACTATGATGTTTTCCTTTTTCAATGGCGTGGTCTTCCACAGGATATACTTTAACCCCAAGTTGTTGGATTTTCTCAAGTAATTCTTTGGTGAATTGAACTTGATTGAATTCAACAATCAGGTGTAATCCTGTAGAATAACCGGAAATATTGATCTTATTTGAGAATACTAATTTTAATTGCTGGATAAGCAAGTCTCTTCGATTTTTATAGATTTTTTTCATCTTCATAATATGCCGTTCCAAATAATCTTCGGCAATAAATTTAGCAAGGACAAGCTGATTTAAAGAAGATGTATGTAGATCTGAAAACCATTTTACCCTGCGACATTTTTCAATAAGGTGTGAGGGAAGAACTAAGTATCCCATCCTAAGGGCGGGTGATAAAATTTTACTAAATGAACCTATATATAACACTCTCGGGATCCAATCCCTGTAATGAACTTATAGGTGAGCCTTCATATCGAAACTCACTGTCATAATCATATTCAATGAGATAACAATTTGTTTTTCTTGAGTAGTTAATCAATTGAACCCGTCGTTGAATCGGTAACGCTCCTCCTAAAGGAAACTGATGAGAAGGAGTAGTGAAGATGAATTTTGGGTTTTTATTTGCAGGTAGCAAAGATGTATCCATCCCATTATCATCAACTGGTATAGGATAAAGGAAGGCTCCTGAATTTTTAAAAATTGTTTGAATGTCATTGGTGATGGGATCTTCTATTAGTACTTCGTCGCCTGTTGACAAAAGTAACTTAGAAACAAGTGTTAAAGCTTGCGTTGCACCGGAGGTAATTATCAATTGTTCTGGATGACAAAAAACTCCTCTTGTTTTTAGTAAATAGCGTGATAAAACCTTTCTTAATTCAGGACGCCCTTCGGGAATATCGTATCCAAACGTAGAAGGAGGTGTCTCATTCCATATGGTATGAGATAACTTTGCCCATCCCTTACGTGGAAATAAGTCTAATGCTGGTATCCCTGAACGAAAATTAATGATGTTACTGTCTTTGTTTATTTCTTCGCACCAAGATAAAGAATCAATTAGAGGTGATTTTTTATGTTGTTCTAAATAAGTCCCTTCTGCAATGAATGTCCCGGCGCCCTGTCGAGCGACCAAAAAACCTTCGGAAAATAATTGATCATAAGCTTCTAAAATTACATTCCTAGACACGCTTAACTCAGAAGATAATTCCCGTGTTGATGGTAGTTTTTCTCCAGATTGTAGCTCTCCGTTTAATATTCGTTCACGTATTTGGTGATAAACCTGTCGTATTAAACTTATATCTAACGATCGATCAATAGGTATCCAAAGCATATAAATGCTCCCTTCATCAAAATTGGTACCATAAAAGTTTGGTTGAAATGGTACTAATATAAACCATTTTAGCATGCTATAGTTGGATCAAATGGTTCTAAAGGGGATGAAAATGTGATGACGAAACCAGAATTCCAAGTAGCTCAGGCATTTAAATCGATTGCACGAAATGAACATATAAAATCCTATGTACAACAATCCACTGAACTCTATGCATTATTATTGCAAGCCGCGAAACGCTTTGTCACCGGAGAATCGAGACATGAGGGGATTATGACAGCAAAAGAACTAATTGCAAAAGGTTATCATACTTCACTAGAATACATAGGGGAAAATACTCTAGATATAGAGGAATGTTATAAAGCAAAAAATGAGTTTTGGAATCTTATTGGGGATATGGGTGCTCTATCTATGAAACAAACAGTATCACTCGATTTATCGCATATTGGATTATCTATAGATCCAGAAATATCTTATATTCATTTAATGGAGTTGGCAGAGAAGGCAAAAGTACATGGAACTACCCTTATGATAAGTATGGAAGAATCATCTAAAGCAGCAGACATTCTTTCCATCTATAAAAAAACAACTGAGCAATATCCTAATGTAGGGATAACGATTCAGGTGCATTTATATCGCTCAAACAATGATATTCAAGAACTCCTACATTATCCAGGGAAAATACGAGTTGTAAAAGGTGCCTATCAAGAAGTTTCGGATATTGCTATACCTAGGTCAACTGACTTAAATCAACAGTATCTTCAGATCGTAGAACAACTAGTTGAAAATAACCATCCTGTATCTATAGCTACACATGATGAAATTCTTATTAAAGAAATGGAGCAACGTCAATATTTTAGTCAATCTAATGTAGAAATAGAAATGCTATATGGGATTCGTCCGGATATGTTAAGTGATTTGAAAAACAAAGGACATAATGCTAGGGTGTATTTGACTTATGGGAAAGAGTGGTACTTGTATTTATGCCATCGGATAGCTGAATATTCGGAAAATTTATATCATGCAGTGATAGATATGATACATGCATCTTCAGTACAGCAGAGTAGGGAATATTAAATGTGAAAAATATTTTGGCTATGGTTAGTATGAGGGAGTTCAGTTGTAGCGAGTAAGTTAAATAATTTTGGTTGTGGCCCAAAAATAAGAGTCGGATTTTCCTTAGAGTAGAAATTCCGGCTCTTTTTATATTGAAATTTTTTTAGTTTATATTTGCGTTAAATGCGGACAGGACTCCTATAGGTGTTGAAAAGATTATGATTTACAATTGTACAGCCGTAGTATACCTTGTTGCAGAATTTGTTTTTGTGGGTGTTTTATATGTGTTGGTTTCTTATTGTTATGTATTCTTAGGTTTATAGCTAGAAATAAATGAATTTGTAATTCTATATGTATTTCAAAACGGGGGATATATAATAGAAACAATAAAATTACATACTTTGTTAGTAACTCGATTCGCTCTTCTAGCGGTAAAACGTAGGATAAACATCCTTAAATTTGATAAAAAGTAATAAAATATAAACAGAACAAACGTTCCTTTTGGGTGTATTAGGTACGCTCGATCAATTGAGGTACGTATTTTCAATCCAGTATATGTGTTTAAAAAAGAAATGTTATTAATTGGTTCGGACCTCGAGTATAGTTTATTTGTATATCTTAAATGTTTGTTAAGAGGATATAAAATTTATTACGACTAGGCCATATGGAAATGGATGCTGCTAAAGATGAAAGAGATATAAGTCTGCTATTTCAGTGACACAGGGATAGTTAGTAAATGTATTAGTATGTTTCTATATATTTACGAGTAAACAGGTAAGTAACCATTACTACATATAAGGGAAACTATATAACTAGAATATTATATAAGAATTTCTGTATCGTTGTCTGTTATAAGAATACGTATATCTTCCATCGTTTCTAATAGAGTGCCTGGTAAACAAAGAGGTGTTAGGGAGCGTAATAACTTTTTAATTACATATTAGTATTTATTAAAATAAGGTTGTTAGTTTCGCTGGGGAAAAACTTCCGTACCAATTAAGTCTAGGGTATAAGTAAACTTGAATATATTTTGGAAGAAGAAATTAAAGTGAAGTCGAAGAGGGTTTTCGGATAATGCAATATTTATAGATTCTCCTCTAGATTAGAGAGTGTAAAAATATTAACTTGAATAACTTTATAAAAAGGTATTGACGATTAGTATATAGGGGTGTAATATAGGACAAGTCGCCGATAGCAACAACGCAGAAAGCGACAAAAGAAAATGAAAAACTTAGTTGACATTGAAATATGAAAATGTTAACATAAGGGAGTCGCAAATGAGCGGCAAACAAGTTCTTTGAAAACTGAACGAAACAAACAACGTGAACGTCAATTTTTATTTTTAGATGCTAGACAAACTAACTTTATTGGAGAGTTTGATCCTGGCTCAGGATGAACGCTGGCGGCGTGCCTAATACATGCAAGTCGAGCGAATGGATTAAGAGCTTGCTCTTAATGAAGTTAGCGGCGGACGGGTGAGTAACACGTGGGTAACCTACCCATAAGACTGGGATAACTCCGGGAAACCGGGGCTAATACCGGATAATATTTTGAACTGCATAGTTCGAAATTGAAAGGCGGCTTCGGCTGTCACTTATGGATGGACCCGCGTCGCATTAGCTAGTTGGTGAGGTAACGGCTCACCAAGGCGACGATGCGTAGCCGACCTGAGAGGGTGATCGGCCACACTGGGACTGAGACACGGCCCAGACTCCTACGGGAGGCAGCAGTAGGGAATCTTCCGCAATGGACGAAAGTCTGACGGAGCAACGCCGCGTGAGTGATGAAGGCTTTCGGGTCGTAAAACTCTGTTGTTAGGGAAGAACAAGTGCTAGTTGAATAAGCTGGCACCTTGACGGTACCTAACCAGAAAGCCACGGCTAACTACGTGCCAGCAGCCGCGGTAATACGTAGGTGGCAAGCGTTATCCGGAATTATTGGGCGTAAAGCGCGCGCAGGTGGTTTCTTAAGTCTGATGTGAAAGCCCACGGCTCAACCGTGGAGGGTCATTGGAAACTGGGAGACTTGAGTGCAGAAGAGGAAAGTGGAATTCCATGTGTAGCGGTGAAATGCGTAGAGATATGGAGGAACACCAGTGGCGAAGGCGACTTTCTGGTCTGTAACTGACACTGAGGCGCGAAAGCGTGGGGAGCAAACAGGATTAGATACCCTGGTAGTCCACGCCGTAAACGATGAGTGCTAAGTGTTAGAGGGTTTCCGCCCTTTAGTGCTGAAGTTAACGCATTAAGCACTCCGCCTGGGGAGTACGGCCGCAAGGCTGAAACTCAAAGGAATTGACGGGGGCCCGCACAAGCGGTGGAGCATGTGGTTTAATTCGAAGCAACGCGAAGAACCTTACCAGGTCTTGACATCCTCTGAAAACTCTAGAGATAGAGCTTCTCCTTCGGGAGCAGAGTGACAGGTGGTGCATGGTTGTCGTCAGCTCGTGTCGTGAGATGTTGGGTTAAGTCCCGCAACGAGCGCAACCCTTGATCTTAGTTGCCATCATTAAGTTGGGCACTCTAAGGTGACTGCCGGTGACAAACCGGAGGAAGGTGGGGATGACGTCAAATCATCATGCCCCTTATGACCTGGGCTACACACGTGCTACAATGGACGGTACAAAGAGCTGCAAGACCGCGAGGTGGAGCTAATCTCATAAAACCGTTCTCAGTTCGGATTGTAGGCTGCAACTCGCCTACATGAAGCTGGAATCGCTAGTAATCGCGGATCAGCATGCCGCGGTGAATACGTTCCCGGGCCTTGTACACACCGCCCGTCACACCACGAGAGTTTGTAACACCCGAAGTCGGTGGGGTAACCTTTATGGAGCCAGCCGCCTAAGGTGGGACAGATGATTGGGGTGAAGTCGTAACAAGGTAGCCGTATCGGAAGGTGCGGCTGGATCACCTCCTTTCTATGGAGAATTGATGAACGCAGTTCATCAATAAACGTTGACTTGTTTTGTTTCGTTCAGTTTTGAGAGAACTATCTCTCAAGTTTAAATGTATGTTCTTTGAAAACTAGATAACAGTGTAGCTCATATTTTTTTAATTTTAGTTTGGTTAAGTTAGAAAGGGCGCACGGTGGATGCCTTGACACTAGGAGTCGATGAAGGACGGGACTAACGCCGATATGCTTCGGGGAGCTGTAAGTAAGCTTTGATCCGAAGATTTCCGAATGGGGAAACCCACTATACGTAATGGTATGGTATCCTTACCTGAATACATAGGGTATGGAAGACAGACCCAGGGAACTGAAACATCTAAGTACCTGGAGGAAGAGAAAGCAAATGCGATTTCCTGAGTAGCGGCGAGCGAAACGGAATCTAGCCCAAACCAAGAGGCTTGCCTCTTGGGGTTGTAGGACATTCTATACGGAGTTACAAAGGAACGAGGTAGACGAAGCGACCTGGAAAGGTCCGTCACAGAGGGTAATAACCCCGTAGTCGAAACTTCGTTCTCTCTTGAATGTATCCTGAGTACGGCGGAACACGTGAAATTCCGTCGGAATCTGGGAGGACCATCTCCCAAGGCTAAATACTCCCTAGTGATCGATAGTGAACCAGTACCGTGAGGGAAAGGTGAAAAGCACCCCGGAAGGGGAGTGAAAGAGATCCTGAAACCGTGTGCCTACAAATAGTCAGAGCCCGTTAATGGGTGATGGCGTGCCTTTTGTAGAATGAACCGGCGAGTTACGATCCCGTGCGAGGTTAAGCTGAAGAGGCGGAGCCGCAGCGAAAGCGAGTCTGAATAGGGCGTTTAGTACGTGGTCGTAGACCCGAAACCAGGTGATCTACCCATGTCCAGGGTGAAGTTCAGGTAACACTGAATGGAGGCCCGAACCCACGCACGTTGAAAAGTGCGGGGATGAGGTGTGGGTAGCGGAGAAATTCCAATCGAACCTGGAGATAGCTGGTTCTCCCCGAAATAGCTTTAGGGCTAGCCTTAAGTGTAAGAGTCTTGGAGGTAGAGCACTGATTGAACTAGGGGTCCTCATCGGATTACCGAATTCAGTCAAACTCCGAATGCCAATGACTTATCCTTAGGAGTCAGACTGCGAGTGATAAGATCCGTAGTCAAGAGGGAAACAGCCCAGATCGCCAGCTAAGGTCCCAAAGTGTGTATTAAGTGGAAAAGGATGTGGAGTTGCTTAGACAACTAGGATGTTGGCTCAGAAGCAGCCACCATTTAAAGAGTGCGTAATAGCTCACTAGTCGAGTGACTCTGCGCCGAAAATGTACCGGGGCTAAATACACCACCGAAGCTGCGAATTGATACCAATGGTATCAGTGGTAGGGGAGCGTTCTAAGTGCAGTGAAGTCAGACCGGAAGGACTGGTGGAGCGCTTAGAAGTGAGAATGCCGGTATGAGTAGCGAAAGACGGGTGAGAATCCCGTCCACCGAATGCCTAAGGTTTCCTGAGGAAGGCTCGTCCGCTCAGGGTTAGTCAGGACCTAAGCCGAGGCCGACAGGCGTAGGCGATGGACAACAGGTTGATATTCCTGTACCACCTCTTTATCGTTTGAGCAATGGAGGGACGCAGAAGGATAGAAGAAGCGTGCGATTGGTTGTGCACGTCCAAGCAGTTAGGCTGATAAGTAGGCAAATCCGCTTATCGTGAAGGCTGAGCTGTGATGGGGAAGCTCCTTATGGAGCGAAGTCTTTGATTCCCCGCTGCCAAGAAAAGCTTCTAGCGAGATAAAAGGTGCCTGTACCGCAAACCGACACAGGTAGGCGAGGAGAGAATCCTAAGGTGTGCGAGAGAACTCTGGTTAAGGAACTCGGCAAAATGACCCCGTAACTTCGGGAGAAGGGGTGCTTTCTTAACGGAAAGCCGCAGTGAATAGGCCCAAGCGACTGTTTAGCAAAAACACAGGTCTCTGCGAAGCCGTAAGGCGAAGTATAGGGGCTGACACCTGCCCGGTGCTGGAAGGTTAAGGAGAGGGGTTAGCGTAAGCGAAGCTCTGAACTGAAGCCCCAGTAAACGGCGGCCGTAACTATAACGGTCCTAAGGTAGCGAAATTCCTTGTCGGGTAAGTTCCGACCCGCACGAAAGGTGTAACGATTTGGGCACTGTCTCAACCAGAGACTCGGTGAAATTATAGTACCTGTGAAGATGCAGGTTACCCGCGACAGGACGGAAAGACCCCGTGGAGCTTTACTGTAGCCTGATATTGAATTTTGGTACAGTTTGTACAGGATAGGCGGGAGCCATTGAAACCGGAGCGCTAGCTTCGGTGGAGGCGCTGGTGGGATACCGCCCTGACTGTATTGAAATTCTAACCTACGGGTCTCATCGACCCGGGAGACAGTGTCAGGTGGGCAGTTTGACTGGGGCGGTCGCCTCCTAAAGTGTAACGGAGGCGCCCAAAGGTTCCCTCAGAATGGTTGGAAATCATTCGTAGAGTGCAAAGGCATAAGGGAGCTTGACTGCGAGACCTACAAGTCGAGCAGGGACGAAAGTCGGGCTTAGTGATCCGGTGGTTCCGCATGGAAGGGCCATCGCTCAACGGATAAAAGCTACCCCGGGGATAACAGGCTTATCTCCCCCAAGAGTCCACATCGACGGGGAGGTTTGGCACCTCGATGTCGGCTCATCGCATCCTGGGGCTGTAGTCGGTCCCAAGGGTTGGGCTGTTCGCCCATTAAAGCGGTACGCGAGCTGGGTTCAGAACGTCGTGAGACAGTTCGGTCCCTAT
The DNA here is from genome assembly GCF_040459995.1 of Bacillus cereus group sp. MG9. Classification (NCBI taxonomy): domain Bacteria; kingdom Bacillati; phylum Bacillota; class Bacilli; order Caryophanales; family Bacillaceae; genus Bacillus; species Bacillus cereus group sp. MG9. The sequence continues at coordinate 309,281 of NZ_JARVHC010000001.1, forward strand.
CCGTCGTGGGCGCAGGAAATTTGAGAGGAGCTGTCCTTAGTACGAGAGGACCGGGATGGACGCACCGCTGGTGTACCAGTTGTTCTGCCAAGGGCATAGCTGGGTAGCTATGTGCGGAAGGGATAAGTGCTGAAAGCATCTAAGCATGAAGCCCCCCTCAAGATGAGATTTCCCATAGCGTAAGCTAGTAAGATCCCTGAAAGATGATCAGGTTGATAGGTTCGAGGTGGAAGCATGGTGACATGTGGAGCTGACGAATACTAATAGATCGAGGACTTAACCATATAATATGAAGCAAATGTTATCTAGTTTTGAAGGAATATACCTTCATCAGTTTGGTGATGATGGCAGAGAGGTCACACCCGTTCCCATACCGAACACGGAAGTTAAGCTCTCTAGCGCCGATGGTAGTTGGGACCTTGTCCCTGTGAGAGTAGGACGTCGCCAAGCAAAAACCTAAGTCGTTTCGACTTAGGTTTTTTTGTGTTTATTTTTATTTACCGAAGGTTAAAATCCATAAATTTAATAACCTTAAAGATGAAAAAAAGAATGAAATAGAAACGGTATAAAATAAAATTTGGATGATAAAGTAATACGTTTAAATATAAATTGAAGGTAAGGATTGCCTTTTTATGTTAATTTAGTTGTCGAATGAACAATAATGTTTTGATTTAATATGAAAAGGTTATGTAAAAAAGAGCTGGATGGCTATTTTTCGCA